>CAILKC010000001.1 GCA_903834675.1 uncultured Victivallales bacterium
AGATCTGCCAGACCTAAGCCGCCGCTCAAGACCCCGCCTTGACCAACCTTTCCGGCACGCTACCTTCCCGCTCAGCCCTGAGCTCCGCCAGCGTTGCCCGGGGTACCTGAGTAGTTACAGCAGATGAATGGGACCGACGTGCGCGGCGGCCAGGCGCAGCGCCTCCTCCGAGCGTTCGGCCGTCAACACGGTGTAGCCGAGTCTGCCGAGGATATGCTGGGTCGTGACCCGGATGGCCTTCTCGTCCTCGGCCAGCAGGATGGTTTCGTGCCCGCCGGGATGACCTGCCGAGACGTTCGCGCCGTCGGGCGCGAGGGTCGGGCCTGCATAGCGGGGCAGGTAGAGCCTGAACGTCGTCCCCTGGCCCGGTTCGCTGTGGACGGAGATGTGTCCCCGGTTCTGCTCGATGATGCCGTACACGGTTGCCAGCCCCAGGCCCGTACCCTCGCCGACACCTTTGGTGGTGAAGAACGGTTCGAAGAGGTGCGCCTGCACGTCCTTGTCCATCCCGCAACCATCGTCGCTCAACGTGAGCCGCACGTAGTCTCCGGGAACGGCCCCGGCATGGTGGGCGCAATATCCCGCGTCCAGTGTGACATTGGCGGTCGCGATGGTGATCTTGCCCGAGCCGGCGATGGCGTCGCGGGCGTTGACGCACAGATTTGCCATGACTTGGTCGACCTGCGACGGATCGAGTTTGACCGGCCATAGGCCAGTGCCCGGCAGCCAGGCCAGGTCGATGTTCTCGCCGATCAGATGCCGCAGCAGCTTAAGCATGCTGGCCAAGGCATCGTTCAGGTCCAGCGCCTTGGGCGCGATGGTCTGCTTGCGGGCGAAGGCGAGGAGTTGTCGGGTGATGTCTGCCGAGCGCTTGGCGTCGCTGGTGATCTCGTCGAGGTAGGGACGGATGGGATGGTCTGGCGGCAGTCCGTCCCGGCACAAATCGACGTAGTTCATAATACCCATGAGCAGGTTGTTGAAATCGTGGGCCACCCCGCCCGCCAGACGCCCAACCGTCTCCATCTTCAGCGCCTGCTGCAACTGCGTCGAGACGCGCAGTTGCTCCGTGATGTCGCGTTCAACCCCGACATAGTTGACGATCTGGCCGGCATCGTCATGCACCGGCGATACGGTCGTCTCCCCGGTGTACAGCGTGCCGTCCCTCTTGCGGTTGAGGAAACGCCCCTGCCAGACCCGCCCCGCCGAGATGGTTGCCCAGCACTGCCGGATGGACGCCTCGTCCTGCTGCTCGCTCTTGAGCAGGCGTGGATTCTTACCCATGACCTCCTCGCGCCCGTAGCCGGTCACGGTCTCGAAGGCCGGGTTGACGTATTGGATGGCCCCCGTGGGGTCGGTAATGATGACAACCTCGCCCACCTGCTCGATCGCCATGGCCAAACGTCTGAGCGTGGCCTTGGCCCGAGTCTCGTCTTCGAGCATCTCCAGCAGCGTCTGGCGGGCCTGGTTACTTTCCGCCAACAGGGTGCTGACCTGTGCCTCGGCGCACTTGCGGTCGGTGACATCCCGGCAGAGCGACACGAGGCGCAACGACTCGCCCTCACCCTCCACGGTGGCATTGATTTCCACCGGTGTGATCAGGCCGTCCGCATTCGCATAGTGACTGACGAAGTTCCGGATGTACCCATCCTTCACGCACTGCACCACGGCCGCCGCATTTTCTTGCCGCGCCTGCTCCGCCGTCCACTCTACGACGCTCCTCCCGAGAATCTCGCGCAACTCGCGGTGCCCCGAGAGGCGGACATACTCCTGGTTCGCGTCCACCACCCTGCCTTCCCGATCAAGGATCAGATACCCTGTGCCCGTCGTCTCGACGAGGCCACGGTACTTCGCCTCGCTTTCCTGCAGCGCCGTCTGCTGGGCGCAGGCATCGGCATGGGTGCGGCGGAGCAGGACATAGACGAAGCCCAGCAACAGCAGTAGCGCCGCGGGCGCCACCAGGCTCGCCTGCTGGAGCAGGTCGGCGCGGAGCTCCCGGTCGGCCCGCCGGAGCGGCAGCCACACGGCGCCCGCGAGCAGCGCCAGAACCAGCGCCACCTGCAGCCATGGCCAGAATCGTTTGACCTGCATGGTATGCGTTGTGGTTCGTTCCTATGCCGCTCGCAGCCCGTCCTCAGTAGCCGTATTCGGCTGCCGCGGACGCGCCCAATTCACTGATCAACAGCGTCTTGAGGTCAACCGTGGTGCCGCCGGTGACCCCTTTGGCCAGCTCTTGGCCCTGTGCGAGGCTGCGCTCGGCGCCCTCGAGCACCAGGCTGGTGTAGAACCCGAGTTCCGCCGCGGTGGTCATCTGTTCCCGAATCTTGGGGTCCAGCCGGCCGTTGCGGGAGGCCAGGATCTTCTGGTAGATGCGCCCCGGACTGGAGATGCCATAGCCGGTGACCGTGCCGTCTTTCTCAAAATTTTTGAACAGCGGATTGACCTGGCGCAGGCCATCGGCATGCAGCTCGTAGTAGCCGGGGGTATCCAACCCGAGGTCGAACATGCCCTCGCTGCAGACCAGGCGACCCGACTGCACGGTCGTGGCATGAGCGGTGTTGGGTAGGTGCCAGCCGGTGATGATGTGGGCGGTGGCGCCATTGCGGAAGCGGATTTCGGTGTCCACCAGGTCGTAGCCCTGTACGGCAATGGGCGACAGCGCGGGCAGTTTCTGCGAGTAACCGATGGCGCGAACCTCGACCGGAGCGAGGTTGACGATCTTGATCAGGGCATCGCACATGTGGACGGTCAGGAAGCTGATCGGCGTGTTCTTCTGGGCGTAGTCGGCCGTGGCAAAGAACATGGGTTTGAAGTTGGGATCGGCCACCATGAGCTTGTCGAGCATGTACCACACCGCCACCTGTAACTCGCCGTAGCGGCCGCTCTGATAGCGGGCTTCGGCCTCCTTCAGGCGGGGGTCTTCGCGCTTGTGAAAGTCGATCCCCATGAGCCGGCCCGTGCGGCGGGAGGTCTGGATCATGGCGTGGGTGTCCTTGATCGTGGCGGCCGTCGGTTTCGGCACGACCACGTCCAAGCCGGCTTCGAGGCTATCGATGGCCGGACCCGCATGGATGTGATCCGGCGTGTTGACCTGGGTCACGTCCAATTCGACGCTTTTGAGCATCTCCTTGTGGCTGCGGAAGCGCCGATTCTCCGGGATGTGATAGGTGTCGCAGAACCAGCTTCGGTATTCATCGTTGGGGTCGGCCACCGCCACGACGTCCAACAGGTGGGTGAAATCGCTGCGGAAATACAGGTACTGGTAGATCTCCCGAACTACCGACCCGACACCAATCACGCCGACCCGGAGCTTGTCCATTCTTGCTTCTCCTGAAAACCATAAAGAGGCCAGACTAATTTGCGCCCTGCCGCGTCAGATGCAAGAGGCGCGGTCCAGCCAGGGCGGTTTCCCTGCCCGGGGGGGGTCATGGCAGGGGCTCGGTGCTCTCCAGGGCGGGGGGGGCGGGCGCGGGGGGCAGCTGCTGGCCGCAGAGTTCGAGGAAGCGCTGGCGGATGATCAGTTCGCGTTTGCTGGCCCGTTCGTCCAGCAGGCGCCGCATGGTCCGCAGTTCCGCGTCGAGGCGATTCAGTTCGATGCGTTGGTTCTGCTGGGTGCTGTCGAAGGTCCGCTCCAGGACGCCGCGCAGCTCGTCTTTGGCGCGGTTCATGGCCAAGGCTGTGGCGGCCGCGTCTTCGGCGCTGCACTCGGCCGTTGTGCCGCTGAACTGCAGGATCAGTCGGCCCAGCATGCGGGCCCGGCTCTCGAGCAGGTCCAGGGACATGAGGCGTTCGAACTCAGCAGGGTTGCGTTCGCGGACGCGGTCCAGCCGCACATAGTGTTCCGCCAAGCGGCCCAGGTAGGCAGGGCCATCGGCGGCGCCGTCGGCGACGTGAGCGCGAATCTCGGCATGGATGTCGGGGCTGGTGCGGCTGTAGTACTCCAGCATCGCCGTGACATTGACTCCGGGATAGGCGACGATCAGCAGTTGGCGGGTACGCGCCGCCAGATCGCCGGAGGCGACCCCCACGAGCTGAGTTGAGGCCGAGGGCTGCTGGGCCAACAGGACGGCAGCGCCGAGCCACAGCAGACTCAGGATCAGCTGCGGCAGGCCTGGCTGGAACCGCCGACGAAGCGGGTCAGGCCACGGCCAGGTTGGTGGGCAGAACCAGTTCCCACGCATCGTCGCGCTCCCAGCCGCCGGCATCGCGATCCTGGAGATCAATCACCTCCTGGCGCCGCCGGTCGATCTCATCGCGGAGGTTCTGCAGCAGTTCCTGCACGAACTGACCCGGCACCATGTCGGGCAGGGGGGCCGGCAGGGCCGGACTCGCCTCCTGTTCGCTGGCGCCATCAGGCTCCGCGGAGCCTGAATACAAGGGTACTGCGTAGTTGCCGCAGGCCGCCCCCGGCGCCTCAGCGACAACCGTTACGAAGGCGGATTCTGGGCGGGGCGGAACGCTGGCGAAGCGGCTAATCTGCCAGGTGGTTCCCAGCAGCAGGCAGACCGAGGCGGCTCGCCAGGCCCAGGCTTTGAGCGGCGCCACGCGCCGCCGCCGCTCGTGGCTCAGGCGCGCTGCCTCCAGCAATTCAGCCAGCTCGCGCTGGCCCAGGTGCTGACGCGTGCTCGGCGCCTGTTGTCGCAGTGCGGTCAGCAGAAACTGCTCCGTCTGGCAGTCTGGACAGGACTCGCAATGCGCCCGCCAGGCGGACGCCTCGGCGCTGTCCATTCCAGCTCGCAGAGCCTGTTCCCGCAAACGTCTGCAACTACGCTTCATGCCTTCTCCACATTTGGCGCAGCACTTCGACGGCGCGGTGCATGCGCCAGAGGGCGGTGCCCTGCGGAATGTCCAGCATGCGCGCGATGTCCTTAAAGGGCACATCGCCATCGATGCGTAACTCCACCACGTCGCGCAGGTCCTTGGGCAGATCGCGCACCAGGAGCCGGACCACCTCCACGTCATTGCGGTCCTGCAGCGCCGACAACGGATCGCCCTCCTCGCGGGCCTCCGGCATGTCGGTATCCTGCTCCTGAATCTCAAACCGGCGCCGGCGCCGCTTGTCAATGGCCAGGTTGCGGGTGACGCGGAACAGCCACGGGCCGATGCTGTCGCAGATCAGCACGCGGGGCGGATTGTTGATCAGCTTGAGGAAGACCTCCTGGCAGACATCCTTGGCCAGGTCCACCGAGCCCAGATAACGGGTAGCGTAGGCCACCAACCTCGTCTCATAGCGGACGAAAAGCTCCTCGAAGGCCGCCGTGTCGCCGTCGCGCATCCACTTGACCAGGCGCTTGTCCGTGGCTTCTTCACGGCGCTCGGAGACATCCCGGTCAAGCAGGTAGCCGTCAGCACTCGGTTCGATGGCTACGGTCTGGTTTTCCATGTGGCTATCCTGTGACGTCATGTGCTTGCGCTTCTCTAAGTAGACGCCCATGCCGTCCACTTTATTGGATACAGACTCCAAGCCCACTCAGCCGTATTGGTGGTCTGACACGGCCCCGGGTCGGCGGCTGCACGGGTCAGAGCCCTTTTTTCCGGCGGGCGCTCCGCTACACCTCGACGGTCCAGCCGAAGACGTCCTCGGCCTCTCCCACCTGCAGCGCCGTGTAGCGCCGGTAGAGCTTGCCGAAGACGGGCCCGACGCCCTCCGCCGGACCGACG
The DNA here is from genome assembly GCA_903834675.1 of uncultured Victivallales bacterium. The sequence goes on from CAILKC010000001.1 coordinate 5,659, forward strand.
CGGATAACGCGTTCGCCCCGCACGATTTCGTTGACCGGAGTGATCACCACCGCGGTGCCGCAGGCCGCCACCTCGGCAAACCCCGGGACCTCCTCGAACTCGACCGGGCGCACCTCGACCGGCAGGCCCATTTCCCGGGCCACAACCTGCAGGCCATCGTTGGTGATGCTGGGTAGGATGCTGCTGCTTTTGGCGGTGATGTATCTGCCATCCTTGGTGATGGCGATGAAGTTCGAGGTGCCGAACTCCTCGACGTAGCGATGCTCGCGGGCGTCGAGATAGAGCTCGACCGGAAAGCCCCGTTCGTGGGCCAGGTGATGCGGTTCGAGGCTGGCCGCGTAGTTGCCGGCCACTTTCGTGTGGCCGACGCCCTGGGGCGCGGCACGGTCATAGTCATCCAGCACGATGGCGCGCACCGGCTTGAGCCCGCCTTTGTAGTAGGCGCCCACGGGGGTCACCAGGACGATGAAGGTGTATTCCTTGGCCGGACTCACCCCGATCTGTGCCCCGCTGCCGATCAGCAGCGGCCGGATGTACAGCGATCCGCCCGTGCCATAGGGCGGGACGAACTCCCGGTTGGCGTCAACCACGCGCCGGATAGCGTCCAGGAACATCTCCTCCGGAACCTGGGCCATGCAGATGCGGCGGGCGCTGGTCGCCAGGCGCTGGGCGTTCGCCTGCGGGCGGAACAGCCGCACCTTGCCATCGCGGCAGGAGAACGCCTTCAGCCCCTCGAACGCGGCCTGACCATAGTGCAACGCCGTGGCCGCAATATGGAGGCGTAGATAGGGCTCGTGAACCAGTTCACCCGCGCCCCAGGAGCCATCCTGCCAGACATAGCGGATGTGGCAGTTGGTGTCGACATACTGAAAACCCAAACTCGACCAGTCGATCTTCATAGATTACCTGACCTCGGCGGCCTTTTGGCTGAGTGTTATGTGTACCCGGGTCGGACCTGCGTAGCATATTGCGCCGAGCCGCACTCGGCAAGACGAACGCCGCGGCGGCCCTGTCCGGACGCAGGTCAGTTCCTTGGGTTCAGGGTTCAGGGTTCAGGGTTCAGCCCAGCCCCCGGCTGAGGCCGGACATACCGGAATGAGACTTGCCGCCGCGGCGGCATCACGGGGCTATTGCGCCGTTGGTTCCGAGGCCCAAAGGGCCGGCATCCCTCAGCCCAGGCCAGCGGCCTGGGTATGATGGGGTAGGGTTGGTGCGGCCTGAAGGGTCGCGATAGCGGGAGCCACGTCAGGCTGGTACGTGC
>CAILKC010000002.1 GCA_903834675.1 uncultured Victivallales bacterium
AGGGCAACTCCCTGGGACTGGGACGGTTATGGGTTTGAGCCCTGTAGGGTCGAGCTATCTGTTCTACGTTCGCGCCGAGCTCGCATGGACCGCCCCTTCAGGGCTCAATCCGGGCTGTGGACGGGTACCCAGGGCGTTGCCCTGGGCGCCCGAAACGCCCCTTTGGGGCTGAATACCACCGCCCATCCTTATTGCACAGGTCGCCATTTCCTGAGGCCTGGGCACAATCTCGGCCTCCGTTCGGACGCCCCGAAGGGGCACAATCCGTTAGCCCAGGGCAACGCCCTGGGTACCGGCCCCCGCCCGCGGATTGCAGGCTGCATGCCTGCGACAAACGCGCTCTTGCAGCGTTCCATCCCAGACGTAACTACTCAGGTTACAACTCAGGTGCATAAAATGCACCTGAGTTGGTACGTTCCTCATTATCTTTCCGACCGAACGTGGCGCTCACCTGCCGCGGGCGGCAGAGTCAGGCACGGGCGGCGCGGTTCTCCGGTCGGGTGCAACTGCCTCGTTGGACTCCGGCTTGGGTCTCAGTCGGAACTTCGCCAGTTCCTTCTGGAAGTCATAGAGCTGGCCAAGTTCCCTCAGCGTATCGTCAGCCCTCTTCATTCTCCAACCTCTCTATGTCGGCCTGATCCTGTTTCGAGTTGCGTCTTCGCTTGAGCCAGATCAGGTCCGCCTTGGCTGCCACCCGGATGACTCCCGTTCCCTCGGCTTCGGCATCGCGTGCGTTCGCTATGATCTGCCGGTGGCGGTCGTCGTCGGCAACCAGAACGCCAACGATCATCTCATCCAACTCGTGGACCCTCATGAACCGGCGCAGCGTCAGCCTGCTGTCCTTGAATGTCCACGGCGGAGCGGAGGCGAAATAGCCTTCGCGCTTCAGGATGTCAGTCACGCGTGCAATCTCATGCTCGGGAATCAGCAGGTCGATGTCCTTGGTGAACCGTGGCGTCGTATGAACCGCAACGGCGACCCCGCCAATCAAGGCGTAATCCACGCGCTCTGCCTGCAGATGCTCCACGATCTTGTGGAATTCGTAGAAGACGTTCATCGGTATCTATCGCGGCCAACGTCAAGGCGGTGCCGTAGCGCGTTCCGCGGGATCAGCCCCCGTCGGTGGTTGGCCCACCAGTATCTCCCAAAACTGCCTCGGACTCAGAACCTGCATCTTGCCCACGCGGTGCAGGGCCTGCACTGCCTTGTCCCCCGTCACGAACACCTCGGCGCCACCCGCGATGGCCCCCGCCAGGATCACCAGGTCGTCCTTGTCCCCAAGCACGACCTTCGGCAGGGCTCCCACCGCAGCGATGGTCGTGTCTTGCTGCAGTAAGCAGAGCACGTCCTCGACGATCTCTGGACTGGCACCGAACTTCAGCACCAGGACTCGCGCCAGTTCGTCCAGCAACGGACGGGAGACGACGAGGTGGTGCGACAGCAATACCTCACGGAAGAGATCGGCACAGAGCCCCCGGGTGGCGGTGGCGCTGGCGAGCACGTTGGTGTCCAGGAAGACCCTCATGAGACCTGGGAGAAGACGTCCTCGTCGGTGAGGAATCCTCGGGCCTCTGCCAAGGGCATGATCCGCCTGCGTAGGCCATCGAACTGGCTCAGCCGAAGTTGGCGACGGAGAGCATCGCGGGCGATCGCGCTGCGATTCTGCCCTAACCTCCGGGACGCTTTCGTCAGCAGGTCGTTCAGATCGCCATCCAGTCGGATTGTCAAGGTTGCAGTCTTCATGTTAGACAATGTAAGACAGCGCTCGCCATCTGTCAACGGCGCGCCTAACGCGCGGCGATGCCGTACCGTTTAGCCGCTGGTTCTGCCTCCGCTTTCGCTGAATCGGCTCCGAAGTGTCGCGATTGAGGCTGCGACCGACGGCCCGGAGCAGGGCGGCGGCGAGCCGCTCTCACAGTACTCTCGCCAGATGAATAGCGTCAGGTTCCCCCCGTCCGGATTCGGCTCGACCGCGTAACGCGCATCGGCATGGTACGCCGCAACGATCCACGAGTACACGGGGATGACGTGGAAATGGACGGTGTGGCCGGGGTCATGCCCGAAGCGAGCGACGTACACTCTCTCCGCTCCGAGAGCGGCGCGGAGAATGCGGGTGGCTTGAGCCAACAGAGAACCGATCTCCCGCTGGGCCGCCTCCGTCAAGTCCGACAGTTCGACGGCGTTGGCTGCCTTCGCCCCAACCATCAGGTACCCAGGCACCGGACAGTTGACCCGCTGGTTGATCCGCCAGTGCGGGGTCTCATGGACGATCATCTCTTCTGGGGGGACGAATCTCATTTCTCTGTCCGGCCGATCACGATCTCTGCTGGATCTGGTATGAAGCGCCCCTTTGGGGCTGAATACCTCGGCCCATCCCTATTGCACAGGTCGCGTTATTTCGCCTCACCCTGCGGCTGTCTCGGCATAGCGGACAAGACATACCAGTTCAGCGCCGTCCCCTGATCGGTTCCCAGCTTGATGTCCGGATTCGTTAGAGCCTCCTTTGAGAAAACACCCAACGCCATCTTGGTCGCTTGGGCCTGTCGCGGAAAGGACACTTCCGCATTGCTGGTGACCGCCGCTCCGGGTTTCCAGTCAAACGGGTTCACGCCCGCCAGAGTCGCCATGGCGAGCACATTCAGGTCATCGTCCAGCAAGGCGGCTTTCACCACGGCCCGGTTCCCCTTGATGTAGATCGGCGCAACGCCATCATTCCTCATCTTGAATGATAGTCTCCCGCTGCTGCCGTTGGCCAGATCGTGCGGATAGGACGCCTCGGTCAGCTTGAACCAGTAGCCCATCTTGTTCTGCCATTCGTCAACCAGCGGGCCCTTCTCGGACAGAAACGTATCGGCATTCGTGCCGTTCCACTCGCCCAGGGGCTGGTAACTGTACCGCGACCCCTCGATCTGCCCCGGAAGCATGCCGTCCTGCCAGATTTCGCGCGTCCAACCCTGGCCTTTCTTTATCCGTTCATAGGGGAAAGACCACTCCGCAACGGCGGGACCCCGATTCAGGAAGGAAACGCAGGTCTGCCACCTTGGGCGGTGTTCGGAAGAATCCTCCCTTGCCCCAAACTGATAGGTGTCGCGCGCGTAGACGCCGTACCCTCCGGGAGACATGCCGGTGCCGCCTGAAATCGGCACGACTATATGGGTCTGGTCAAACCCCGCCCATTGATCGATGAACTGCCGCTTGATGGTGTCTCCAGGGTCATTCCCGCCCAGGCCGCCCAGATGCCATTCTCCCCAATTGCCGAAGGTCCTGCAATCGATGAACTCGATGGCGGGATCGCCGTTGTAGCGCTCGGTCAATGCGGTGACCAGTTGAGCC
>CAILKC010000003.1 GCA_903834675.1 uncultured Victivallales bacterium
ACTCTCGCCAGGCTCCGCAGTCCGAGCACGGGCATCTCCAGGCCCAGCCGAGCACGCTTGCGTCAAGCCGACGCCCCCCTCAAGATCGCTCTCTTCATCCTGGGGGCGGTCGCCTGATCCAACCGATTATTGTGGCCATAGGCAACGGCCGCAACCAAAGCACCGGCGAGCACCATCCAGGTGAGGGTGGGCTCGGCTGCGGTTGCTTTGGAATCAGCCTTGAGACTTACGGGCGAAGCCGGTTGCGTCTTGTTCTTTCTCTCTTTCAGACGTCACTCCACTGGCAGCAGTGCCAGGTAGTCGAGATTGCAGCCGCGGTTATCCGTGTTCTCCAGGGTAAGCCGGTGCATCCCCGGGGTGAGGTCGAGGACCAGTACCGCGCCGTCTACCGTCAGGGTGGCGTGCTCCCAGTCGAAGGCCATCTCACCGAAGCCGCCCGTGGAGGGCAGGACGGCGGTGCCCAAGGCCTTGCCGTCGACCGCGACCGCGCGGTTGGCGCCCACGGGGGTGCAGTAGCGCACGGTAAGCTTGTAGCGGCCGGCCTTCGGCGCATTCAGGGTCCAGCCGAGGGTATGCCCGGCCTTGTCCCAATGCGAGAAAGCCTTCCCCAGGGTGCCGGCCTTATCGTCGCGGACATGCACTTCGCCGCCGCTCTGTTCCGTGAAGGCTTCAGCCTGCACCAGGCCGTCGGCTTTGAGGAAGGGACTGGCGGTGGTGACGGTGACCTGGCCGGTGAGCCGGCAGTCCGCGGCGGTCAGCACGGCGTGAAGGGTGGCGCTGGCGGCGGCGGGGGCCTCGCGGGTGACTGTGGCCCAGGCGACCAGACGCTCTCCCGCCTTGAGGTCGACCGCGAACTCGGTGGGATCGAGCCGCAGGCCGACGGGAGCCTGCAGCTCGACCTTGCCTTTGAGTCCGGCGGCAAGGGGCGCGCAGACGACCACGCGGCAGGCCGGGTCGGCGCCCTTGTTCATCTGGGTAAGGTTCAGGTTGTGCGAGAGGGCCTCCGGGAGGTAGGACAGAGTGGGGTCCTGGGAGTAGCCCATGGAATTCATGGCGGTGCATGAGCGGTAGACGGGATCTTGCAGCAGGCAGACGCGGCGGTCCATGGCCGGAACCGTGGTCGAGTAGAGCCGCAGTTCGCCCTTCTCGCTGACGATGATTTCCTCGCGCCAGTCGCCCAGGACATCGGCCGTGGTCACGCGCGAGCCCCGGATGGCCTCGCTGACGACGCCGCCCTGGTAGTCGGAGATCTTGCCGCCGGCAATCTCGCGCTGCAGGTCGGCGTCCCAATAGAGCGTGCTGAGCCCGAAGCCATAGGAGGCGTCCTTGCCACTGCCGAGCAGAGTGCCAGCGGCAGCGAAGAGCCAGTGCTGTTCGGTGAGTTTGTGGTCGCCCGAGGAATCCGCGCCGTAGACCTCCATGCCGGCCACGGTGGGATCGATATCGGCACAGAATCCTTTGCCGTGGACATGCTCGGTGGGGACATCGAGGCTCCAGTAGGTCTTGCCGGTGGCGGCATTGACCAGATTGAGGCCCCCGCCGTTCTTCTGCGCCGTCTCCATCACGTAGGCGATCTCCATGCCCGGCTTTGACGGATCGACATCGGACAGGTAGGCGGCGTCGGGATGCCCACGGCCGGTGGTCCACAACGGCGCGCCGTCATCGTCCAGCACCACGCTGCCCAGAATCACTTCGTCGCGACCATCGGAGTCCACGTCCGCACAGACGCAGAAGTGCGCCCCCTGGCCACGGTACTCGCGCCCAAGAGCGGCATTGTCATACTGCCAAAGCGGCTGCAGCTTGCCATCCGCCAACTGGTAGGCCTCGGCGCGCATGAACGAGTAGGTGCCGCGCAGAGCGAGCAGGCAGGGCGTCTTGCCGTCCAGATACGCCACCGCGATCTGGTTTCGTGAGAACAGGTTATAGTCCGCGAAGCCCTCTCGGGCTGGCCAGGGGACGCGGACGATCTCGGCGCCAGTCATGCCGTCCCAGACGACCAGAGATTCGGGGCCGGTGGAAACGCGGCCATCGGCGTCGCGCGGATCGCCTTCACCGATCTTCGCCGCCACTTCGGCGCGGCCATCGCCATTGAGGTCGTAGACGATGTAGGGCGAGTACCAGACCCCTTGCTCGATGGCCCAGCCGAGGTCATGGCGCCAGAGGAAGGTGCCATCGGCCAGGTAGGCCTCGAGCTTGTAGGTGTCCGTCGACTTCAGCCAGTACTTGACGTACGGGTCGACATTGCCATCGGGATGCTTGATGACGTAGTCGGGGGTGCCGTCGCCATTGAGGTCAGCGATGCCGACCCGCGCAAACCGCGTCTCCGGGTCCTGCAGCTTGAGGCGGACGTAGGCGGCTTCGCCATTGAGGCGCTCCAGCGCCAGGGCGCTGCCAGCGAGGGCGCCCGGGGCGTTGACCGGTCTGACGCTGTAGGTGGGCGTCGTTGCAGGTGCCTTTTCATCCATGAAATCCGTCGTTACAGTGACCGGATTGGCGGTGAGTTTCTGCGGCTCGGCGGGGCCCAGGCTCCGATAGACATCGAAGGCAATGTCCGCGGGGTCTGTCTTGAGCAGGCGCCAGCTCAGGTAGACGCTGCCATCGGCTCGGCGCTGGGCCAGCAGACCGCGATCGAGGGGCTCGAGGGGGCGCTCCGTGGCCCAGCCGGTGACCTTGGCCCGTGGGGGGATCTCAAGTTTCTCGGCGACGATGGAGATATCGTCGACATAGCTGTCGGTGAGCCCGCCCCCGGTCACCCGCACGACCAGCTCATTGACGCTGGGCGGAACGCTGAAATAGGCCTGGACGGGCGTCCAGACTGCCGTGGCGCCGGCGGCCCGGGCGAGGCCCAGTTCCCAGCTCACCAACTGGCCATCCTTATAGCCGGCAGCACAGACATTGACCGGCGTCCCCTTGACCCAGGCCCGGAGGCAGAAGTCGGAACCGGGCAGGACGGGATAGCGGTTGCCGTGGGTATAGGCCCAGTCCTTCTCGCCGCTGTGGGTGAGGCGCACACAGCGCTCGCCGGCGTGCTTGTCGGCCTGCACGGACTCGGCTTTGCCCTTGCCCTCTTCGCGGCTCCACCAGGCCCAGCGCTGCGGCAAGCCGACGGCGTCCACCTGCTCGAAGTCGGCATTCTGGATGCCATCCAGCAGCGTCGTGACGCGGTCCAGGTGAATCACATCCAGGTAGGCGCTGCCGCAGGTTTCGGGCGTGGGCATGGCGAAACGGTCGTCCACCCAGAATTCAAAGGTGCCCGCGGCAATCTCCACATTTGCGAACGCAGCGCCCCGTCCCTGGTAGCGTTGCCATTCCTTGCCATCGCGCGAGATGCCCAGCACACGATTCGGGGCAAAGCTGATGGAGTAGATGCCTTTAGGGATGTCGCCAAGGCGGAGGTGCAAGGCCGGGGCGCCCTCTTCAGAGGTGGCCCGGTCGGCCTTGACGACCGGGCTCTGGAGGGTCACGCCTCCGGACCACTTCGCCTCCTTGTTGGCATCGGTGCTCCAGAGATTCCAGTGCGTTTCCGAGAACTTATCCTTCAGCAGAGCCTCCTGGTTGACGACCACGGTCTCTGCCTCGAACGACAGTTGCGCGGCCACGGGCAGGGCGGCGAGGAGAGCCCCCAGCCAGGGCCTCCAGGTCTGAATCAGGCGTGTCATCGAAGGGTGTCTCCTTGGCACAATGCGGCGAACGCCGCCGCCGCGGCTTGTTTCACGGGGGCGTCCCCGGCGCAGTGCCAATGGCCGGCTTCAAGCACAAACGTCTGCCGGTACGCAGCCGGGATCGCGTTGTTCACCGCGAACTGTCCCGGTGGCACCACGGCGGGGTCGAAGAGCGCCGGCGTACAGACTACCGGCACCCGGATGCGCGTTGCCGCGGTGGCCGCATCGTAGTAGGCCAGGACCGCGGTGACGTCCGGGTGCTCGGCGTGGTACTGCCGCACCGACTCGCCGCTGCCGTTGGACGGGAAGCGCAGCCGTAGCGGGTGGTGTCCAAAGGTGGGTACGTCGAGGTAGCCAGCACGCAGCCGAGGGTCCCAGGGCAGGGCCAGAGCCCCCAGGCCACCGCCGAAGCTGCCGCCGCTGTAGACCAGGTTCGTCGCCGTGTCCGGGTACAGTTCCAGCAGCACCGACGCAGCCCGCCAGAGGTCGGCTACGGCGCCCCGCAGGATGTAGGTCTCGCGGGACTGAATGCCACAGAGCACGTGCTGGCTGGACCTCCAGGGGAACTCGGGAGCCGTCGACAGACCAAAGCCGCGGATGCAGGGCACGATCACGGTCAGATGGCGGCGCAGTTCCGGCGCCGCAAAGACGCCATAGCCATGCCCGACCACCAGCCCGCCGCGGGAGTCCTGCGGGCGCGACACAAAGGCGCCCAGGCGCGCCCCGCCGAGCGCCTCGAAGCGGACCTCGAACACCTCGGTTTCGGGGTCCGGGGACCAGATACGACGAACCTCGGGCGCCGAGCGCAGAGCGAGCGTCTCCGCGTAGGTCGCCCGCCAGAACTCAGCGAAGTCGGGCGGCTCGGTGTCGGGGGGCGTAACCGCAAGCAATTGCGCCTGGCTGTATCCGCAAGTCGGGTCAAACGGGAAGGTATGGTTGATCATGGCGGCGTGTATCCTGCTGGCAATGCACTGCGCCTACCGGGGTGCCGTTGTGCGCCCCGCGGGTTCGCCTCCGCGTCAGACCAAGGGGTTGCAGTCGTCCGCTGCAGGCCGGAAGCGGTCCTCTGCCCTTGGGTTGGCGCCCGGGAGCGGGTTCGGGGCGCGCCCCGCGAGCGGCATAGTCTAGCCTGTAATCCGGCACTGGCCTAGCGCACACCCTGTGGCACGCGCCTGAAGCGGGGCTATCGTTCCGACCGCAAACGGCGGAGGCCCACCGCATCTCCACCAAACCGCGGTGGAGCCCACCGCATCTCCAGCGCATTCCCCTGGAGAGACGCCTGGCCTCAGGCGAGCGGTGGCGGCCCACCGCATCTCCACCAAACCGCGGTGGAGCCCACCGCATCTCCAGCGCATTCCCCTGGAGAGACGCCTGGCCTCAGGCGAGCGGTGGCGGCCCACCGCATCTCCAGCGTATTCCCCTGGAGAGAC
>CAILKC010000004.1 GCA_903834675.1 uncultured Victivallales bacterium
AGATCGTAGAGATCACAGCCGACCACGCTGCAGTCGCTGCCGCCATCGAGGTCCACGCCCCAGCTCCCCGTATGACGCAGCGTGCTGCCGGAAAAGGTGACCGCTTGGCTGTTCCTGAGAACCACGGCAGTCGTGCGGCAATTCTCCAACACGAGGTCCTCGAAGCGCACATGTTCCACCTTGTCCGCCTGCACCAGGTTCTCGCGGACTGACACCGAGACCGGATGGGTGGCCAGCTCGGCGGCGGGCCACAGGTACAAGCGCCGTTGCGCCCGGTCCACGGCCCACTCGCCGGGCGTATCGATTTCGCCGATGGCATTGAAGGCGTAGAAGTGCCGGTCGGGCAGGTAGCCGAAGCCGGCATCCGCGGGCTGGTCGAGAGCGATGCTCTGTTCCTTCGGGTCAATCGCCTTGAGCCGCATCTTGCTGTCGGCCCAGGGCACGAACCAGAGACCGTTGAACCACAGTTCCGGCTCGCCCGTCCAACGCGCCAGGCGCTCGTTCTTGAAGCGGAAGCGGCCCTCGGTGTAGCGAATACCCATGTGCCCCGCCGACTCCGAGGCCCCCAGGCACTCGCCGGTCATCACAAAGCCCTCATTCGGCCAGCGCGAAACCGGCAGGCGCTCGTTGTCCTGATACAACCCGAGCGGGTATTCGATCTTGCCCTTGAAGCCGCAGCCGCCGTTGGCGAACCCCGGCAGTGGATCAAGCAGCGCCGGCGGCAGCTCGGTCCAAACCACCTTGCCCTGCGCCTTGGCGTCGATCAACTTCAGCACCACAGGATCCGTAACCTGCTTCCACGTCGCCAGCGTCACGCCGCCCGAGAGGATCGCCGTGCCCCGCTCCGCCGCCCGGTAGACCACCGGCGCCGCCGCCGTCCCGGAGTCCGCCGCCGTCAGCTCAAAGGGACGCGAAAGCTCGTACGTCCCCGGCCGCAGCGTGACCCGCACGCCTCCGGTCGGCAGCGCGCCGGCCTGCTTCAGCTCGCGGACCGCGTCGCGGGCTTGTTCCAGGGTTCGGAAGGGCTTGTCCGCCGTGCCCAGCCCCGCCGCCGCGCCCTGCGGTGACACCTGGAATTCGACCGCCGCCTGGGCCACCATGGCCCCACTGACGGCAAGGGTGGACAAGACCCGGATGAACATGCTGCTCTCTCCTTCGAACCCATCCCACGGAGAACCAGAAGGCGGTTAGGTCACAACCCTGAGCCGCGAATCCGAAAACGCAAGGTGAACGCCGGTCGTAACTACTCAGGATACGCAGTTGCACCTGAGTAGTCACCCCAGGATCTGGAGCGGCCGCGGCTCGCGGCCAGCCGACCCGACGGTCGGCGCTCCCAGGATCCTGAACCCTGAACCCTGAACCCTGGTTCTCATACAAGCCGGTTCCTGACCTGCCTTCCCCAGAAATCCCGCCACGCTCGCCCTACTCCAGGCGCAGATCGTCCAGCACGAAGCTGACCTGATCCTGGTCGAGGTAGGCGGCCTCGTCGACGAAGAAGTGCAGGTAGTTGACCGCACCCCATTGCTTCCCGGCCAGCGGGATGCGGACCTGTTGCCAGGCATTAAGCGGGAAGGTGAGCGGTACCGAGAGGCTGTCTCCAGGCTGACTCCTGAGCGAGAAGGTGACGGCGCGCGGCGGCAGCGTCGCCCGGGTGCTGGTGGCGTAGGCCCAGAAGGTCAGCGCCTGCTTCCCGTTGAGATCGAGAGCCGGACTGGGCGTCCAGGTCAGACTGGGCCAGCCGATGGGGTACTTCTCTTCGCCACCCCGGTGATTCACGGTCACGGTGTAGCGCAGGGCGGCATCGCCCTGGTGGACGATCTTCGTCTCGCGAGCGACCGCGGACTCCGGGAAGTTCGGCCGCCAGTTGCCCACCTCGTCCAGATCATCCAGCGAGGCCGGGTCCGCCACAAACAGCGCCACCGAGACCTCGTCCCAGGCAACGCTGCCCTCCAGGTCAAAAGCTTGCAGGTGCAGGCGGACGCTCTGCACCCCCGCGGGGAGCTTGACCAGGTAGCGGTGCTTCTCCCAGTCGGCGCTGTTTGGCAGCGCGCCCAGCAGCGCCGGGCCGTAGTCACCTTGCGGGCGCGTCGGCAGGTCCAGCGGCCGCTCGTCGGCGCCGTACTTGGCCAGGAAGACGCGGACTAATCCACGGCTGTACTGCGCCTTGGCCGCGAGGCGGACCGCCAGCGTCTGCCCTGGCGCCACGGTCAGGTAAGGCGACTCCCAGTCCACCCAGCCTTTCGACAGCCCATCGGAGACCGCCGCCTGGCCGCGCGCGCCCTCCACCGCTCGCACCGTCGCCGACACTTTTCCTGGCGCGGCGCTGGTAAAGAGGGCCAGCTTCTCAGCGCTGCCGTCGAAGTCGCAGGTGTACGGCAGAGCGACGTGAGCTGCTTGCAGCAACGGCGCCGCGGGCGCCAGCGGGGGTTCGCCTGCCAGCACGGCCTGCCAGGCAGCGGCGGGGAGCGCGGCTTTGGCCTTTTCCAGCAGAGCGGCGACCGTCTCCCGTTGGGCCAACAGCGCCGTGGGATCGTGGTTGAAGTCGGTCAGCGCCACACTCACCGCGGGCGGCACGAGGACCGCGGCCTCGGCCTGCCGTACCAGCTCGGCCGACGCGCCGGCGGCCTTCAGGGCTGCGCTCGCGTCGCGCAGCAGGCAGAGGTAGTCATAGTCCTCAATGCCGTCACAGATCGCCTCCAGGCGGACGGTGGAGAGCAGAGAGCCATCCGGATGCGGGTAGACCAGCAGGCCGTCGCCGTTGAAGGCGAAATCCTTGGCCGGCCGGGGATTCCACGGCAGCTCAGGCCAACGCGGTTCCAAACCCTCGTAGTTAGGGCGCCAGAGGTTCGTGGCGTAGTACAGGAAGCCCGTGCAGCCCTCCTGCCAGGTCTGCCAGCCCAGCAGGCGCGGTTCGAGCGCCGCATACTCGACGAAGTAGTTGGCGAACGGGTGGGTCGGCGTGCAGGCCACATAGGTCCAGACCTGCTCCCCGCGCTCCTGCGCTGCCAGGGTATCGGCGCGGACCACCTGCATCGTCTGCGGAATCCACAGATTCACCGCGCCCCGCAACTCGGGCACGATGGCCGTCGTCGAGGCCTTCGGCAGCCCGGGCGCCACCGCATCAACCAGCGCGTAGACATCCCGCATGACCCCTTTGAGCTCCTCCCAGTCCGGCCGGCAGTGCGGCTCGTCGTAGCCATACAGCCAGGCATCGCGGTCCAGCCCCCGAGCCGCCAGCCAGGCGCGGTAGTCCCGCAAGTAGCGGTAATAGACCAGCTCGCCAAAGTCCTTCACGGTGCCCGGGCAGTACCCAAGACAGTAGGCATTCAGGCCGCGCGAGCGCATGAACTCGAGGTCCGTCAGACCCGGCCAGGCAAAGGGCGTGTAGAGGTTCATCGGATTGAGCTTGTGCTCGAGCATGAACTCCTCGGTCGCGCGCCGTTCCGGATCGGTCATGGGCCGTTTGTAGTAGTTGCGGTATTCGCCCTCGAAGAAGGCGAAGGCGGTCTTCAACCGCGGCCGCAGCGGCAGGCTGAAACTGCGCACCTGGACCGTGAGCGTGACGGTGCTTTCGGGCAGGCCCTCAGGCTTGAGCGTGATCGTGCCGGTGTAGGCCCCCGGGGGCTGCCCAGCCGGACAGCGCACCGTCACCCAGAGCGGCTGGCTCTCACCCACCTTGGCAAAGGCCCCCGCCAGCGGCCCGAGCCCCGCCTTGCCGCTCCCAAGCCAGTCCAAAGGCACCAACGGGTCCGGCCACCAGCCCTCGCGGTCGCGGGCATAGCTGGCCTTGAGCACCTCGACATAGGCCACGGCGTCAAGACGAATCTGCGCCTTGGGCAGGCTGGCGCCGCCGGGGCCAATCAAGTCCGTCCAGCTGGCGCTCAGCCGGGAGATGTCCCGAGTCATCGGCCGCACCACGAGCTGGCCACTCTCGCGCTCGTTGCCAGCCAGGCTGAGCCGCAGCTCGGTCGCGGGGGTGAAGTCAAGGTCGTCGCGCAGCACCTTACGCAGGCTGGTTTCCGTGCCAACGCAATACGCCCCACCCGGCGCGGTTTGCCTGGCCCCTGCCGCCAGGAGCATGGCCTGCAGCCGCCCGAGCAGCTCGGCGCAGTGCGCATCGAAGGCATTGCAGGCCGCGAGATCAAGCCGCTCGATGCCCACGACGTCAGCCTGAGCTTGCCCGACCTCCGCGGCCAACCCCTGCACCGCCGCCACATCCGCGCCAGCCAGCCGTTGCAGCAGCGCCAGGCGCGCCTGCAACCGCGGCGCCAGCCGCCGCGAGGCCTGCGCTGCATAGCCTTGGACGTCATCGATGATGAAGGTGACCTGGTCCCCATCGCCATAGTCCGACTCGGACAGATAGAACTGCCAGTGGCAGATGGCACGGCGCTGAAAGTTGACCGGAAAGTCCAGCCGGAACTGCTTCCACTGCTTCAGGGGCAGTTCGCCGAGGTTTGCCGACCAGTCGTTGCCGCCCTTGTCGCGCAGGATGATTTGCAGGGAACTCCCCGGCATGACGGCCCGGCTGGACAACGTGTAGACGCTAAAGCTGATGCCGCCCGCGGCCGAGAGGTCCAGCGGCGGCTCGGGGTTGCGCTCGATGCGCGGCCAGCCCTTGGGGTACTGCTTGCCCGCAATCGCCTCATCCGCCTTGTGATCAATCGTCACCGCAAAGCGGAGAGCCTGCTTGCCTTCCGCAACCAACCCCGACTCGGGCTGGAGCGTGGCCTCCTTCTGCCCGCCCGTGCGCCAGGCGGAAAGATCCTCCATGGTGTCGATCACCAGGGTGGGTTCGGCGCCCGCGAACGCGGTCACCACCCAAATACCGACGAGCCCTAGCAGACCATGAATGCGCTTCATGCGTGATCCTCCGTCTGGTTCCTGCTCCCGCTCCTGGCGCCGACAACAACGAATCGGCGCCCGGCAGCCAATGTAGCGCCGGTTCAGTCCGGCAGCGCAGGTGGCAAGTCCGCCCCAGGCGCGGGTACGTAGTCGAGGCTTTAGCCGGCCTAAAGGTAGGGCGCGAAACCGGCGGACCGCCGTGGCGGGCGCAGCTGGAGGGCGAACCCCAGCAGGCGCCCAGGCGCCGGTGAGCCTGGCTTTGCTGGCCGCCCCGAAGGGGCACAATCCCTCAGCCCAGGGCAGCGCCCTGGGTACCGGGCATACCCCAGATTCTCAGCCCTGCAGGGGCGCCATACCTGGCCGCGCGGTGCCCATGGACTGTCGGTATGCCGCCCCGGCAGGGCTCAATCTCGTTTTGGATTCCATTCCCAGGGCGCTGCCC
>CAILKC010000005.1 GCA_903834675.1 uncultured Victivallales bacterium
AGCTTCTCGTTGCTCCAGGGGCGCTTACCGACGCCGAAGTCCATCTTGAATGTCTTCATGAAAGCGACGGCGCGCGCCAGCTCTTCGTGGTCGTACAGGCCGCGTTCCATCCGGCCTTGGACGCCAACCATGTCGTAAGAGACGGTGCCCATGCCGAGGTACTGTTGGAAGAGGTTCCGACGCACGTCCGAGCCGATGATGCCCATGGAGACGCTGCCGACCGAGAGGTAGTTCTTGCCACGCATCTCGCCCACCGCGGCGGCGGCCCGCGCAAAGCGCAGGAGGCGGGTGGCGACGAAGTCATTCAGCGGCTCCTTCTCGTCCTCGAGGTCGGGCGAGTAGATCGAGAAGATCGGGCGCTTCTTCTCGTCCATGGCGGCGCAGAAGGCCTTGAGCCAGACGGCGCCAGGGCGGTCGGTCTGGTTCAGGCCATAGGCGGCTTGGGTCCACTCGGTGCTGCCGACGCCCATGCAGGCGCTCATCAGTTCATCGCTGTAGGCCCAACTGCGGCTGATCCAGATATTGGCGCTGACGCCTTGGGTGGCGTAGTACGCCTGGGCCACGGCGCCAGAGCGCGGGCCGTAGACGATCTCGGGCGCGACCACGATGCGCACCGCCCGGCCGCCGGGCAGCGTCACCTTGCTGGTGATCAGGTCATAGACCTTCTCTACCAAGCGCCAGGTTTGCGCCGCGTTGCTCTCGTAGGCGCCGGTACGCCCATCGGCCACCGGCGTGATGGCGATCGTTGGCACGGGCCCCACCAGCGTCGTGGCAGACGGCGTGAAACCGCGCACGGCAGCAGCTTTGGCAGCGAAATCGGGGCGGCAGGAACAGCAGCACGTCGAAGCCATGGGTACACCTTTTCCTGATCTGTGCGTGAAGTCCAGAGTTCGGGCGCGAAAGGCTTACGTAACGCTGTCACCATAGCCACGGCCGAAATCAATGCAACCCTTGCCGCTGACCTCCCAGGGCGGTTTCAAGAAAGCGGGCTGGGCGGCGCAACAACCCGTGGTCTGTCTGCCGTATCTGGTTGCGCGAGAACACCCGCCGTCAGTCATGGCACAGGCGCCAAGCCAAAGCGGTGTCGCGGTCGCCGTCGGCGACCTTGCCACGCGCACCCCACATGGCCGAGGCGCGATATGGACTGCGTGCGGCAGAGGGCCGCGGACGCGGCCCGTCGACGCCGCTTTCACTGCCGACGGTACGACAGCGGTCGTTTCTTGAAACAGCCCTGGCTGACCTCCGGGCCCGCGCTCACTCTTCGGCGCGCAGATGCAGGCCGCAGAGCACGGGCGGGGCCGGGCTGCCGGGGGCGGCCCGCAGTTCGAGATTGAAGCGGTCGCCGAGGTGGAGGTTGCGGAGTTCGCGCACCACGGTCTGGCGGACAGGGCCGGCGAGGCGCACCGCCGGCAGGGCGACGCGGCCCTGCACCAGCACGTCAAAGACGCGGTCCAAGGGCTTGGCCTCGGGCTCGGCGAAGACCAGGCGCAGGGCGTAGGTCGGCGCGGGCTCGGCGGCCAGTTCCGCGGTGGTCTTGGGAAAGGCAAGGTCGAGACTGGGCCCGCCGCCGCTGGGATTGTCGGTTGAACGGGCCACGCGGCGGCCGCGGCCGCTGATGATAAAAGCGATGGCCTGGCCGGGCTTCCAGCCTGGCCGCGAGACGACTTCGCGGAGCAGCGGGGCAAGGTCGGGCGAGCGTTGGGCGGGGGTCGCGGCGCCGACGGTCGGCCAGGGCGGCACGATCCAGCGCACCTCGGCCTTGGTGAGGGGCCGGCTGCTCAGCTCGGCAGGAGCCTTGCCAAAGGCTTGGGCGTCATCGGCGGCCTGCGCCCGGATGACGACCTCGGTGACCTCGTCCGAGGCCTCCTCGACGGTGAAGCAGAGGGCGGCGGCAGTAAGGGTGTCTCCGGCTGCCAGCGGGACCTTGGCGAAGCGGATGCCAACAGTCTGCTCGGTCTTGTCGCGGACCAGTTCCAGGTCACTGCTGCCGTGGGCTACGATGCCATTGGCTTCCTCGGCATCGTCGAGGGGCGTCGCGACCGTCAAGCGTAGGTGCCGGGAAAGCTCCTCCGGGCTCAGCAGGTCAATGCTCAGGCGCAGCTCGCCCTGGACCCCACTGGCAGCAATCCAGGGCAGGCCCCCGCTGAACTCGGCGCTGGGTTGCTGGAACCAGGTCAGCGCGGCGCCCTCGAGGGTGATCGGCAGACTGGGCGATGGGCCGCCCACCAGGGGGAACTCGAACCACAGCGGCCCGGCGGGTTCGCGGCGGTCGCCGGGGGCCCCGAGGTTGACCGCGAGGTCGAGGATGCGCCCGCTGCCGCGGGGGATGTCATTGGCGGTCCACGAGTCAAGGTCGGGCGCCGAGACGAAGGCCAGCGAGGTCTGGTTCTGGTAGCTGCAGGTGCAGGTGCGAGTGTAGTCCGGCGCATTCAGGACGCCGTCGGCCACGATGAGGTTCGAGGTGCAGCCGCTCTTGAAGCCGCCCAGGTTGGCGGTGCCGCTGTCGGTAGCCAGGTCGTAGAACCCGGCGGCGCCGGAACGGAAGGTGAGCAGGTACTCCGAGGCCACCACGGCGTTGCAGCCGTAACGGCGGTGGTAGGACCAGGGGATCGGCTGCCGCGTCAAAGGATGCGGGCGCATCACGGTATTGCCGGTCAACAGTTCGACCGCACCACCGGTGGTACTGACGGCCGAGGTGTAGATCGTCTTGCCATGCAGCATCACGGGTCCGCCGAAGGAGCCCTTATGGTCCCAGAGCAGCTCGCCGTCGCGGCTGCGCAAGGCCATCAGCCGTTCGGCGGACTCGTCGCGCAGGGCATCGCGGGAGGCGCGCCCGGCCTGCAGCAGGACCCCGTGCTCGGCGGAGACGCTGAGCCAGGTGCCAAAGACGCCCTCGCGGCGCTGCCAGCGTTCGCGGCCGGTCCGCAGGTCCAGAGCCAGGAGCACCGGCGCGTCGCTGGGCATACGCCCGCGCCTTTTGAGGCGTTCGACGACCGCGCTGGGGAGGGCGTCGATGCAGTAGAGCGTGTCGGCACTGGCACAGATGGCATTATGGCGGAAGCCGAGACGGGCCGGCCGGCTCCAGAGCACGGCCCCGCTGTGGCGGTCAAGGGCGGCCAGGCCGCGACTGGAGCTGAGGTCATAGTCGTCCGCGGCCTCGCCCTTCTCGATGTCGTGAATCCGGGAGAAGGCCGCATAGCCCGTGCCGCCGATGAGCACGTCGCCGACGACCCCGAGGTAGCCCCATTCGGGAGGCTGGCCGCTGGCCGCGTCGGCAGGCAGGGCAAGAGTGGCTAGTGTCTGCCCGGTGGCGGGGTCGAGGGCAAGGCACTGCTTGCCGGCCAGCAGGTAGAGCCGGTCCGGGGTGGCGGCGAGGTTGGCTCCGCGGGCGTTGGCGCCGGGGATGTGGCGCTGGTTGTAGCTGATATCCAGGGGGTCCGGGCAATAGGTCGAATCGTAGTAGATCCCGGCGGTGCCCAGATCGGTAAACTCGCGCCGCCAGAGCGTCACGCCGGTGTAGACATCGCGGGCGCTCAGCGTGTTGATTCCCTGGATAAAGAGCCGCCCGCCGATGACCTGTTCGCCGGGGCCGTGGCCGTGCCGGGGCAGGACATCCTGATGGCTGTTGCCGCCGAACCAGAGCAGGCCGAGCGGCGCCCGGACCCGCGTATCGTTGCTGCTGGCGGAGTTCGCCGCATCGCCGTAGAGATGGGTCCAGGCCGCTGCGCCAGGGAGGGCGCCCTGGCGAGTCAGAAGCAGCCCACCGGGCGCTTCGGCCAGCTCAACCCCCGGCAGGTCGGCCGCCGCCGCCAGATGCCGCAGACGGGCCGCAGCGCCAGCGAGATAGAGCCTGCCACCGTAGGGTCGCACGGAGGCGTAGAGGGCCTGGAGCCAGGCGGTGTCCGCGTCCGCCGGGATACCGCCGACGACGGTGAGCAGCGCCAGGTACGGCGGCGCCCGAAAGTCCTGCACCGTACCGAGGTGGACGCTGGCGCGGTCACCGTAGAGGCCGCGGTCGCGCAGGTATTGGCGCAGGGTCTCGACGGTCTTCGGGTCGCGGTTGACGGCTACAACCCGCAGGCCGGGGCGGGCCAGCAGCGCCTCGATGGCCGCCGGCTCGCTAACGTCGTAGGCCAGGGCCCAGCCGAGCGGCAGAGCCAGGCCTGCGGTCAGACCCTCGTACGGGTGGCCGGCGCGGGTCGGCGCGGCCACCGTGGCTGCGGCCGTGGCCGCGGGCGGCGGCGCGGTCCCGGTGGCCGCGCCAAAGCAGGCGAGGCCACCTTCGGCGGTGACCGCGAACAGGCGCTGGTCGGCGGCGATCAGGCGGGTCACGGTGCCCTCGAGGTCGAGCGTCCACAGGGGCGTCGGCGGCGAGGCGCCGAGGTCGATGGCGGTGATTCTGCCCCTGGCGGCGGCATAGAGCCGGTTGCCGGCGCGCATCAGGGCCCCACTGCCAGCGATGGGGAGTTCCCAGGCCGGGGCGATTTCCCCGCGTTTACGGGTGACTGGTTTCGGTTCGGCCCCGGTGGCTTCAGAGGACCGCGGTTGCGGTTCCCAGAGTTGGAAGGCGCGGACCTTATCCCCGCCCAGGATCAACATGCCGTCACTCAGCACGGGTTGGTGCGTGCCCTTCCAGGCCGTGTAGGCATTGCCTGAAGCGCCGTCGTAGAGGACCGTCGCCAGGCCGCGGCAGTTCAGCACGTAGCGGCCGTCGGTGCATACGTAGGAGCCGCCCTCGAGCTTGCGATAGGCTGCTTCGGCGGTGTCCTGGAGGGTGGAGCCCTCAAGGTGGAACCAGCGCAGGGCGCCGCTGGCGCGGTCGAGGCCGGCGGGCACGGCCCGGCCATTGGGCACCACCAGCAGGTCGCCGGCCGCCGCGAAAGCGCCCTGAGGCGCAAGCGCGCCGAACGATTCCGCGCCGGGATGCGGCTGTTTCAGGTAAAGGTCGCCCAGCAGTCCCTGCGTCCAGACGGGGTTGCCGTTGCGGGAGTCGACTGCGCGGATGACGGTGCCCATGAAGGGCCAGATGCCGGCGCCGAAATAGACGGTGTCCCCGACCAGTACGGGTCCGCCACGGGCACACCAGGCCGATACCAAACGGCCATTGCCGAGCACCCGGCGGTCGTCGCGCCCAGCGCGGACGCGCCAAAGCTGGCGACCGTCGCCGAGGTCCCAGGTGTAGAGCCAGCCATCGTCGCTGACCGCATGCACCCGGCCGTCGTGCAGCACGGGCGGCAGGCGCACCGGCGCGTCAGTCACGGCCTGCCAGAGAGTGCGGCCGCTGCGCGTATCGAGAGCGCTGACGCTGTCGTCACGGTTCGAAGAGAAGACCAGGGTGGTGCCCGCCACGACGGGCTCGTACGCCCGGTCGAAGGGCATGCGGTCCTGGTTGACCGGGTCTTCCCAGCACGACACCAGCGGGGGCAACTGCCGAGCCCAGAGCAGACTCGGCCGGTCAGGCAACTGTTCGTTGGAGGCAGCGGAACGGCCAGCGTCGTGTTGCCACATAGGCCAGTCCGCCGCCGAACCGGCCAGCGCCGAACACACCGCCCAGGCGGCCAGGCGCCAACAATAACCCCTTCTCCCGGCCATGGTCACCTGCCGCTGCGTTGGGCGTCTTGCCGCCCGCGCGGGCGGCAAGACGCCGCCTGAAATCAGTACGACGAGCCGCGGCCCATAAAGTACTTCAGCCAGGCCATGAGGCCCTTCTCGCCGCTAGCGTCGTACTTGGTGGGATCGATGCAAGATTCCTTGGCGATGTTGACCAGTGGCGCATAGCCGGTCTTGCCGTGATGCACGGTCTTCTTGAAAACGAAGCCCTTCTCGCCCGCCGTCGAGGACAACACGATGATCGGGATGCCCTGGGACTCGCCGCGTGCCTCGTAATCCTTCTTGAGGGTCGCGATGAGGGTCCAGCCATCCATCACGGGCATGTTCAAATCAACCACCATGAGGATGGGATCGCGCTTGTAGGTCTGGCGAATCTCCTCAAGTTTGTCGAGGGCTTCCTGGCCGTTCCCCGCCTCAAAGATGACGATGTTCGCGTCGTTCTTCGAGATGTCCCTGGCCACGCGACGCCGGATGGCGCGCTCGTCATCGACGATGATGACCGTATTGCTGCCGGGGTCCATGCGGCGCTTGATACTGTCCAGCAACTGCGAGTAGTCCTCGGAATCACTGCGCCCGCCCGGCCCCGTCGGGGCGTTCGGCGCACCCGGCCCGCTCGGCGCACTCGGCGCACTCGGCGCACTGGCTGGGGTCGCCGCGCGCGGCGCGCTCGTCCGCATGGCGCTGAGTTCAGTGGGAGCGCTGGACCGGCTGGGGGCGCTGGGCTCACTGGGCGCGCTAGGCTCACTGGGCTCGCTGGGTGGGGTCGCCGCGCTGGGGGCGCTGGGGCGGCTAGGTTTGCCTGGGACGCCCAGCCCGCTCGGCCCATCCACATCAATGTACTTACGCTCGGTCGTCATGCCTGTGCCTCCTGCCTACGGAGCCATGCTGGCCCTATGCTATTCAAATCTCCACAATGAAACGCGTGCCGCTGGGTCCCGTCTCGCAACGGATGTTGCCGCCGTGGATATCGATGATCTTCTTGCAGATAGTCAAACCCAGTCCGGTCCCGCCCTGTTTCTTGGTCTTGAACGCGGTAAACAGGTTACTGGCAATCTCCTCGGGCATCCCCGGGCCGTTGTCGATGATGTCAATACGCGTGCGGCTCTTCTCCTCGCGGCTGGTGATCAGCAGCAGGGCATTCGGCGTCTTGAACTCGGCCAGGGCTTCGACCGCGTTCTTGCAGAGGTTGAAGAAGGCCATGCGTAACTGGTCGGGGTCGAGTCGTTTGATGGTGACCGCGTCATCCAGTTCGGCGCGCACCTCGACCGGCCAGGCGCTGAGGTCATTGGCGAAGACACGCATATCGGCGGCGGTCCGGCGCAACACATCGTTGGGGTTGGAATCCTCCACCTGTGGCGTGTAAATCTTGGTCAACTGCAAGTAGTTGACGGCCAACTTCGAACCCTCCCGCGCTGAGCTTTCCGCCAGCTCGAAGTCTTCCTTGATGGTGGGATCCTCAAAGAGCTCGGCATTGATGTCCTGGATGTCTTCCTTCAAGCAGTTCATCCAGCTTTGCGTAGCGATCAGTTTGTTCTTCAGTTCGTGGATCACCTGGTAGGAGGTCTGGCGCAGACGCATGACCTCCATGCCGAAGGAGATGTTGGGCAGGATCCAGAAGACGTCCTGAAGGGTGTCCTCGTAGTGTGCCTGGGTCTTGACGTCATCGAGGCTAAACTCGACGGCGCCCTGGGTGACATCGCGCTCCGGAAAGAGGTTTTCGTCGAAGAGGAGCTGCAGCACGCCGGCGCTCTTCACCCGGGTCCGCGCCTCGGCGGCCTGGTGAATGGAGGGGATCGGGATGCTGAGCAGGTAGCGAGTCTGGTGCTTGATGGAGCCGTCGATCCCCTCGAAATGCCGTTTGTCCGTGGGCGCATAGGTGTAGATCACGATGCTCTCACGGGCGGTGTTGCCGGCGATGCTGTCCCAGGGCACGTTGATGCCGATAAGCGTGGCGACGTTCGAAAAGATGAACTTGAGGAAAGGGCCCTCTTCCGCGAGGATGGAGCCGCCCTGGGCCCCGGCCAGTTCAATACAGATCCGCAGGCAGTCCTCCATCATCTCCTCGGCTGGCTTCACGAGGCTATTCTGGAGTACCTGTTTGAGGTAGACCTCGAAATTCTCTTTCACCCGGGCGCTTCCTCCGCGCGACACATGGGTGAGCCCGTCGCGTTAGATGCATGCTCTGAATAGGGACAAATCGCGCCGCTGCCGCCAGCGCGGCAGTCCGACGACGGCAGGCACAATAGCGCCGTGCAGGGCGGTTTGCCAACGGCGCGGTGGGCGGTTCATGCGTGGTTTCAAGATGCTTACAGCAGCACGCCCTGCTTCACCAGGGTCGACTGCAAATCGGCGATCGGCAGTTCGCGGAGTTCGCAGGCGCGCTGTACGCAGAGGGCGGCGGCAGTGCCAGCAGCCTCGCCGGTGATCATGCACTGCACCGTCGGCCGGATGCAGCCGAAAGCTTCGTGCGTCGCGGACATGCAGCGCCCCGCCAGCAGCAGATTCGCCTTGCCTTTGGCCAGCAGGGCGCGGAAGGGAATATGGAAGTACCAGCGCGGGGGGTAGGCCGTGGCCGGGTCGCTGATCCACTTCGGCCGCGGGTAGCTGTCGATGGGATGGCTGCCGCGCCCGATGCGATCCGGGAACTCGACCTGGTTATAGATGTCGCGGATGGTCAGCAGAAAGTCGCCCTGGATGTGGCGGGTTTCGCGCACGCCGATCTCAGGACAATCGAGCAGGAACGCCTTCTCGAAGCCAGGCAAACCCCGGATGCCGGTCATCCAGCGGTGTACCATGTCCGCCAGCACCACCTCGGCCCGGGTCAGGTCCGCGACGTCGGTGCCGTCGCCCTGGTAGCACGGGCAACATAGGGTCACCACGCCAGGCGTGGGCAGGTTGTAGACCTGGAATCCGCGCGGCGTGGTGTTGGCGTCGGTGAGGATGTTGAGAGTGGCCATGTCGCCCTTCTCGAAGCGCGCCTTGGCCTCTTCCAGCGAGAAGCGCGCAAAGGGCTGGCGCTGGAAATGCGCGGGCTCCCGCACCAGCCAGTCGAAGGTGCGCTGCAGGTCGACATTGCCGGCTTTGAACATGACTCCCATAGCCTGCATCACGCCAAGTTTGGCGCCTTCCTGCACGCACTCGTCGGCCGGGGTCACGCCGAGATGGAAGGGCACGCCGGCGCGGGCGGCCAGGTCGCCATCGCCGGTGGCATCGATGATTTGCCGGGCCAGGACAGCCTGGCGGCCGGACTTGGATTCGAGCACGACGCCGCGCAGCGTGTCGCCCTCCTGCAGCACGTCGACCACCCACGAGTGCAGCCGCATCTCGACCTTCGCCTCCGCCATCATCTCGAAGAGCAATCTCTTGAAGTCCTCAGAGGAGGTGAACACATAGCTGCCGGCCTGGCCGGTGTTGCCGCTGCCGACACCGCTGCGGATCAGGCGGTCGGCGATCTCCCTGGGGATGCCGCCGGCGACCTGCACGTCCTGCGGCTGCGTCGCCAGCGTTTCCTGGTCGCGGGTGTGCTCCTCGTCCGCGCCGGAGAACTTCATGAACATGGTCAGGCCGGCATTGCCCGTGGTCATCATGCCGCCAAGGCAACCGCTGCGCTCCACCAACAGGACCCGCACCCCCTGCCGCGCCGCGGCCAGGGCCGCCACGCAGCCGGCGGTACCGCCCCCAGCCACCAGCACATCGACCTCGGCCACCACCGGCGTGGCCACTTGCATCGTCAGCGTGTCACCGACATTCATCTGCGTTCTCCTCAAAGGGTTGGCACGCCAGCGGCCTGCTTATCGATCCAGGCGTCGGTGATGAACTTGCCCAGCAGGTAGAACTTACGGTCGGGGTACCAGAGCACCCGCTGGCCGTGGAAGACGGTCATACTGCTGTAGGTGGCGATCTCGGCGGTGCCCTTGGGGCCGACCGGGATGTCGTTGGTGTCGAGGAGCACCTCAGGCAGGGCGAACCAGATGGGCTGGTGCGCCCCGGGGCGGAACTCGCCAATAGAGGCAAACATCGGGTTGCGGATGTGGTCCAGGTGATTCAGCCGCCAGTGGCGACAGTACTGGCTGAACTCGTCCTTGGTGCCGTCGTTATTGTGGTAGAGCAGCAGGTAGCGATCGGGGCCGACATCGTAGATCGGGCAGCAGGAGAGCGGGTGGCGCAGCGGCGCGCCATCATCCCGCAGGCGGAGCACCTCGGGCGGGCGCCAGGTATCGCCATCGTTGTCCGACACCGAGTACCAGATGTGGCCTTCCATGGTCCGCATGGTGGTGAACAGCCGACCATCCGGCAGCAGCACCAGACTGGGCTCCTGGGCCACAGACAGGCGCGGGTAGAAGCGGTGCGGGACTTCGAGTCCCTCGCGATCCACCGGCATCCAGGAGATGCGCAGATCGCGCGGGTCGGGTCCGGCGTCAAGGTTTTCGAAGCGCATGAAAGCGGAGCGGCTGTCGATGGTCCACCAGCCCTCGGGCGGCGGGACGACGTCCTTGCTGCTGCACTGGGTGTAGCCCGCCAGCCAGCGGCCCTGGGCATCGCGGATCGGCTTTTGCCAAACGATCCAGTTCTTGGGCACGGCCAGGTCAGGGCTGTCGAAACGATTGCGGGGCATGGGGATATCGTCAGCCACCTGCCAGGTGAGCGCGTTGTCATCGGAGATCATGCAGCCCATGACGCCGCAGCCCTGCCGGCTGTAGTCGAAGCGCTCGGCTTCCTTGGTGTAGAAGCAGTAGATGCGGCCGCAGTCCGCGATCACCAGGAAACCCCAGCTTGCCTGTTTCTCGCTGCCGCCGGCGGAGGTGCCGACCACGCGCATCGGCGCGCTCCAGGCGTTGCCGTCGGCGCTGCGCGCCAGGGCCAGGTGATTGTCGCCGCGGCCCTCGCAGGAGCTCTGCGTCCAGAGGGCGAGCAACTCGTCGCTCTTGGGCGCCTTGTAGACCAGGAAGTGCTCGTTGTCGGTATCGTTGCACGGCTTGCCGCGGGGGATGTAGACCACGATGTCGGGGTGACTGCGCCCCCAGTCGGTGGCCGGATCGGCGGCAGGGTAGCTGGGCATAACCATGACCTCCGGGTTGTTGGCGGCACGAGAAAACAGGCGCACTATAGCACCGCTCCCGAAAGGCGCGGTGGGGTTGGAGGCAGGGCTGTTTCTTTCACGGGCGGTAGGCGCCTTGGAGCCGGCGGGATACCGCGAACCCGCCCGGAACGGGCTTGGCATCGCGGGCTCCAGGGCGGCAAGCGGGGTCATGGCAGACGCCTGCCAGATCCAGCGGGGGTCTCTTTCTTGAAACAGCCCTGGGTTGAAGGGTTTGGATGTCGGCGCTGGGGCTCTAGGTTAGGCAGGCAGACGATAATGAAGAAGGTGTGGAGCGGCCGCGGCTCGCGGCCAGAGACGACCCGACGGTCGGCGCTCCCAGGATGATGGAGCGGCCGCGGCTCGCGGCCAGAGACGACCCAACGGTCGGCGCTCCCAGGATGATGGAGCGGCCGCGGCTCGCGGCCAGAGACGACCCAACGGTCGGCGCTCCCAGGATGATGGAGCGGCCGCGGCTCGCG
>CAILKC010000006.1 GCA_903834675.1 uncultured Victivallales bacterium
GGCCGATGCGTCCCGCACCCAGGTGGCGCTGGTCAGCCGACCCGAGCGCTCCGCCCTGGCCGAAGCCGAGCGCAGCCGCGGCGAACTCGGCGCGCTGGGGTTGCGGAACATCCGGCTGCTGCTGAACGGCCGCTTCGCCGCTGCGGGCGACGACCCGCTGGCGCAGGCCCTGTCCGCGCGTCAGCAGGCGGCGCTGGCCCACCTGCCCGCGGGGCTGCGGGCCCTGCCACGCACCGAGGTCCCACTCCTGGCCTGCAATGTGACCGGCCTGGCCGCCATCCGGGCCGTGCTGGCGGCGGCTGACCCCAATACCGCCGCCGCACCGGCGCCGACAGCGGACCGCCACCCCGCCTGGCCATCCCTGCCCTCACTGCTGCGCGAGATCGAGAAACCGGGCCGCGGCGTGATCCTCACCATGGGCAAAGGCGGCGTCGGCAAGACTACCCTGGCCGCCGCAATCGCGGTCGAACTGGCGGCCCGCGGACACCCGGTGCATCTGACCACGACCGACCCCGCGGCACACGTCGCCGCGGCAGTGGGGGAAGCCGTACCCCGTCTCACGGTCAGCCGCATTGACCCGGTGGCGGAAACCGCGGCCTATGCGCAGGAATCCCTGACGGCGGCTGGCGCCGACCTGGACGAGGATGGCCGCCGACTGCTGGCGGAGGACCTGCGCTCTCCATGCACGGCAGAAATTGCCGTCTTCCGGGCCTTTGCCGCCAAAGTGGACCTGGGGCAGCACGGTTTCGTGGTTCTGGACACCGCACCGACGGGCCATACGCTGCTGCTGCTCGACGCCACCGAGGCCTATCACCGCCAGGTCCTGAAGACCCAGAGTAACCTGCCCGAAGCGGTCCGTAACCTCTTGCCGCGCCTGCGTGATCCCAAGTTCAGCAAGGTGATCCTGGTGACCTTGCCGGAGGCAACGCCGGTGCATGAGGCCGCGCAGTTGCAGGAGGATCTCCAACGCGCCGGCATCCGCCCCTATGCCTGGGTCGTCAATCAGAGCCTGGCGCCCCTGCACCTGACCCACGCCTTGCTGCGGGCGCGGCAGGACAATGAGCACCGATTCATTGCCGAAGTCCAACACCTCTCCGACCGTTTCGCGGTGGCGCCCTGGCTGGCCCAGGAACCGACCGGGGTCGCGGGCCTGCGGCAATTGACCGCGGAACCCCTGTCGTCCAAGCAGCGAAAGGACTCCGTGACCCCGCCACAGGGGGCGCGGCGGTCCGGGAGGCAAGTACCCATGAACAATCCTCTGCGGATTCTCTTCCTTTGCACCGGCAACTCCTGCCGTAGTCAGATGGCCGAAGGCTGGGCCAGGCACCTGAAGGGCACGGTGCTGGAGGCGTACTCAGCTGGCATCGAGACGCATGGGCTGAACCCCCATGCGGTCAAGGTCATGGCCGAGGTCGGCGTCGACATCTCAGGCCACCGCTCCAAGCGCCTCCACGAGCTAGGCGACCTCGCCTTCGATGTGGTGGTCACCGTCTGCGGCCATGCCCACGAGACCTGCCCGGTGTTCTTCGGCGCCCCCGTGGTCGTTCACGTCGGCTTCGACGATCCACCCAAGCTCGCCAAGGCGGCTCGCACCGAGGCCGAGGCGCTGGATGGTTACCGCCGGGTGCGCGACGAAATCCGGCGCTTTGTCGAGACTCTGCCGGAGGCCGTGACCCGGCGAGCGGCGCCCGACTCCGGGCCTGGCGCCTCCCGGCCACCGCGTTCGCACGATTCCACGGAGGCTGCCCATGCCTGACCGACCCGCCTGCTACGGCGCCCTCTTCCCCGACCTCGAACGGCTGCGTCATAACGTGCCGTGCGTCGGTAAGGCCTTCACGGCTCTGATCACCAGCCAGGGAATCGGCGTCCACTCCCGCCAGGTGGAGGTGGATGCGGCACAGTGGGAAGCCTGCCAGCTTTGTCCGGCCTACCGCTCCTGCTACGATCTCTGCCTGGCTCGCCTCGCCCTCCTCCAGAGCCTTGAACGACAGGGCGCCTGAGCGGCGCGGGTGCATGACGTTCTTGTCGGTTCGAGAAGAGAAAGCGACCTGTGCAATAAGGGAGCCCGTCTGGAGCGCTGAAGGCGCGCTAAGATACCAGCCCAGGGCAACGCCCTGGGAATAGGATGGTTATGGGTTTGAGCCCTGTAGGGGCGAGCTATCTGCCCTGCGTTCGCGTTGACGTCGCATGGACCGCCCCTTCAGGGCTCAAACCTCGGCGTGGACGGGGACCCAGGGCGTTGCCCTGGGCTGGTATAAAACGCCCCTTTGGGGCTGCCCATCCTTATTGCACAGGTCGCTATATGGTCTGCCGGCGCAATTCCCCTCGGATTTCATCCTTCCGACAGTTTGGTCATGCGCCTGAGCGGCGCGGCGTCCTTGAGGTGCGTCGGCGGGGGATTACGTTAACCGCAGTCTGCCGTACGCATTGCCTGGCCGTAGTTGCCCCAGGAGGCGAAGATGCCCGTTCTCCGACCCATGCTGGCCGCCGACATCGAGCCGGCTCTGGCCCTGTGGCACGCCACGGAGGGTATGGGACTGGGCGATGTCGATGAGCCCGAGAAGCTGACCGCCTACCTGCAGCGCAATCCCGGCCTCAGCGTCGTGGCCGAGGACGACGGGCGGTTGGTCGGTGCGGCCCTGTGCGGGCATGACGGCCGGCGCGGCTACCTGTATCACGTGGCCGTCGCCAAGGCCTGTCGCGGGCAGGGCCTGGGCCAGGCATTGGTGCGAGCCGGCCTCGACGGACTGGCCGGCGCGGGCATGACCAAGTGCCACCTGTTCGTGTTCACCTCCAACGAGGACGGCATCGCATTCTGGAACCACACCGGCTGGACGCGCCGCGGCGACGTCGCCGTGTTCTCGCGCAGCACCGAGTAGACAGGACCGCATTATGTCTTTTTGGGACCTCGTACATCGTCTCCGGGCTCCGGCTCTCGCGGCGTGGGCTCAGGCCCCGGCGTGTCGCCGTGAGGCGGAAGCCTTTCGTGCCGTCCTGGCGGGCCTGCCCATCGGCATCCGCCCCGGCGCCCTCCTGGCGGGCGAGTTCGGCCCGGAGTGGGGAGCTGTTGCAGCTGACGAGCCCCCGCCGCCCGCGCCCCCCAAGCCCCCCGCCGCCCCCGCGCCGCTGGACCTGCTGCGCGACCGCTACCACATCTTCGGCGGCTACACGTTGGCGCATACGACCCTGGACTATGGCGGCATCGTGCGCGAGGGGCTCGCGAGCTTTGCGCGGCGGGCGCAGGTGCAGCAGGGGCTTCTGTCGGCGGAGCGCCGGGCTTACGCCGAGAGCATGGGAATTGCCCTGGAAGCCGTCTGCCAATGGGCGGAACGCTTCGCCTGCCTGGCCGAAACCCAGACCGCAACCGCGACCACGCCAACCGAGCAGACGCGCCTGCGGCGCCTCGCCGACGCCTGTCGCCGCGTGCCGCGCCTGCCCGCTCGCAGCTTCCACGAAGCATTGCAGTCCATCTGGCTGGTGCATGCCGCCGTGGGCCTCTCGGAGCTGAGCCAAGCCTCGCTGTCGCTGGGGAGCCTTGATCAGTACCTGTTGCCCCTGTTTGAGACGGAACCGAACCCGAGCCTGGCGCGGGCTGCACTCGAGGACCTGTTCGACAAACTGAACCGTTATGGCGACGCCGCCTGCGCTCTCAACCTCGGCGGCGCCGACGCCGAGGGCCGGGATCTGTTCAACCCGCTCTCGGCGCTGATCGTCGACACCGTGGTCGAGGCGCAGTTGCCGGCGCCCTTGTTGGCCGCGCGCCTCACGGTGCGGACCCCGCAAGAGGTGTTGGACCGTCTGTGTCGGCCGGAACTCGCGGCCATCGGCCAGCCAACCTTCTACGGCGAGGAGTCCTGTCTCGAGACGCTACGTCGGCGCGGCGTGCCGGCCGCGGCCTTGCCGCGCTGGTGCGCCAACAGTTGCATGGGGTTGTACATGCCGGGCGAAGAGATCAGCGACATGTGGGGCGGCGTGGTGAACCTGCTCATCCCCCTCGAACTCGCTCTCAACGGTGGGCGGCCCCTGCGCGGCGAACTGCCCGTGTCGCTGGCCACGCCGACCCCGGCTGCCTTGCCGCCCTCACTGGCCGAATTGCAGACGACTGTGCTTGCCTACATGCGAGACTTCGTCGAGTTGGTGGTGCGCCGTAACCGCGAAGCGGCCGCCTACCAGGCGCGCGAACGGCCGAACCCCTTCCTTTCGGCCCTCACCGCCGACTGCATCGAGCGCGGACTCGACCGCGCCGGCGGCGGCGCTCGCTATCACAGCGTCATCATCGAGGGCTTCGGGTTGATCAACGCCGCCGACGCACTCACGGCCATCGATCAGGTCGTATTCCGGGAGCCGCGCGGTTCCCTGGTAACCTTGACCCAGGCGCTGCTGGCGGATTTTGCGGGCTCTGAGGAGCTGCGGCAGGCGCTGCTGGCGGCCCCCAAGTTCGGCCGGGCCGACGCCAAGGCCGATGGCATGGCGCGCTGGTTGGCGGAGGCGTTTGCCGAAGCGGTGGAGGGCCACAGCCGAGACGGCGTGACCTACCTGCCCTCATTCCACACGCTGAACGCCCACATCGGGGCGGGCGCCAAAACCGCCGCCAGCGCCGACGGGCGACACGCGGGCGAGCCCCTGGCCAAGAACCTCGGGCCCATGCTGGGCGCGGCTCGCTTCGATCACACCGCGGTGTTGCTCTCCTGCACGGCCGTGGACCCGTGCCGCTTCAGCGGCGGGCAGGCGGTCGATCTGTCCTTGGACGCCGCGCTCCTGGGCGCCACACCAGGCCGCCACGCTTTCCAGGCCCTATTGCGGACCTACTTCGGTCGCGGCGGCACCCAGGTTCAAATCAACGGCGTCACCCCGGCGGTCCTGCGTGCGGCCATGGCGGATCCGGCCCGCCATCCCCACGTCACCGTCCGCATCGCCGGCTACTCGGCCCGCTTCGTCGGCCTGCCGCGTGCCGTCCAGGAGGAGATGCTCCGGCGCCTTGAGCGCGGCCTCTGATATCGCCATCTGGACTGAACCCAACGCCAAGGGGTTATGAGACTCGCGGGCCAACGACAAAGAAACCTCGGCCGCCAGTCTGGTCAGCACATCCGAAGGGCATGGCGCCCCTCAGTCCGAGTCAGTTTCTGACCCCGGCGGCAACCAGGGCTTTCCCCCAGATGGCATAGCCCTTCTCGCTTGGGTGGGTGCCGTCCGGCATGACCGCTGCGGCAAGGGTCCCATCGGCATCCAGCATCTGCGGGCCGATATCAAGAAAGGTGACCCCAGGCAGAGCCTTCAGGCGTTCAGCCAAGATGCGGTTCAGTTCGCTGATCTTGGCGCGCCAGGGGTCGTTGGCGGCGTGTCCGCGCGGCAGCACGCCCATGACCATGATGGCAGCCGCGGGGGACTTGGCACGCAGCCGGGCACAGATGGCCAGAATACCCTCGGCGATCTCCGCCGGCGAGTTGGCGCGGGCGTTCGCCGTGGCGCTGAAGTTGTTCGTGCCGATGTTGAGCACGATTTTCCGCGGCTGGAGCGCCTCAAACTCGCCGTGGTCGAGCCGCCAGAGGACATTCTGCGTGCGGTCCCAGCCGAAGCCCAGGTTGAGCACCGGCAGATCGCCGAACGTGTCCTTCCAGGCCAGCGGGCCACGCTGGATGGCAGACTGGGGCTCGCCACCCCAGAAATGGGTGATGGAATCGCCGATCAGAACAATCTGTGGGTTGAGCTTCGACTGAATCGCCAGCACGTCCTCGTGCCGCTTGTACCAGTCATAGGAATCCTGTTCCAGCTTGGGCACCGGGACGACCGCAGGGTTGGCTTCCGCGGCTGGCTGGACCGGAACGGGTTGCGCCAAGCTCAGGCAGCAGGACGAGAGGGCGACGCAGGCGGCGCTCGCTATGGGGTGGGCTCGCATCATCCGAAGGGTCTCCTTCACTGGAACGCTCAGCAATACGCCTGGCAGGATTGCAGCATAGGCCAGGAGCGCTCCCGCTCACGAGCCAGGTCCGGCTCTCTGGGTTTCTCGCACAACCGCGGGTCAGACTTTGACTTCCTTGCCCGCGGCGTAGCTGCGGTAGATGCCGTCCAGAATCCGCATGACCTTCAGGCTCTCCTCGGCTGGCACGGGCGACACGCCTTGGTTCAGGATGGCTTGACTGAAGGCCTGGATTTCCGCTTGGTGTCCGCCGACCCGGTCATCGGCAAAGCTCAACTGCGTGTCGGTGAGCGAGCCCGCGGTCTCACCATGGAGAGTCAGCGCCGGCCACTCGGCACCAGCCTCAGTGCCGCAAAGGATGATGCGCGTGTATTCCTTTTCCTTGAGGTTCAGGAGCCAGGAACACTCCAGGCTCATGGCGGCACCATTGTCGAAGCGAATGAAGCCGACCGCGAAGTCCTCAACCGTCATCGCTTGACGATCCCATTCTCCCCACCAACCCCGGATGTCGGTGCGTTTGCCCAGCCTGCAGGGCGCAATGCCGCTGACCGTGACCGGTTCCGGAAATCCCATGAAGTGCAGCGTGGTATCGAGCACGTGGACGCCGATATCAATGCACGGACCGCCGCCAGAGTAGTCCCGCGAGATGAAGCTCAGGCCTTTGTTCCAGCCCGGAATGAAGCGCCGACGCAGAAAGTGCGACCGGGCGTAGTAGATGTCGCCGAGTACGCCGGTGCTGATGCAGGCCTTCATCTGCAGGCTGTTACGTTCGAAACGTTGCGACTGGGCGCACATGAGCAGCTTGCCCGCTTTGTCGCGGGCGGCGATCATCCGCCGGATAGCCGCCGGAGTGGGGGCCAGGGGCTTCTCGCACATCACATGCTTGCCGGCCTTCAGTGAGTTGATCGTGATCAACTCATGCACCATGTTCGGTACGCAGACGTCCACC
>CAILKC010000007.1 GCA_903834675.1 uncultured Victivallales bacterium
CAAGCGCGACGCCTTCGGGTTCCGCAGCAGGGTGCATCTGCGCACCGCCATACTCTTCCACTGCGGCGGCCTGGAACTTTACCCCAGTTCCTCATGAACCTGCCCACAAGAAACCCGGAAGCGCCAAAGAAAACACCCCGACAGGTCCGGGAAGAGAGAGGGAGGAGGGAGGATATGGAGCCTGCCGGGGTGTTAAGTTGTCAAGCTTTGCGGTATCTGGTCTTCTGGCGTCTATATCGTCCGGGCCTCGCTTCACCCGGGCGATCTTACTACTCAATGCGACCTGCCGCGGGGCATGAGGTTCCCGCGCCCCGGTGCTTTTCTGGTTGCGCCCTGCAATCTCTGCGATGTGGCTTCTTGGGCGTGCGTCCGGCGGCTCTGCGCTTACTCCCGCCCATTGCCGTCGCGCCTGCCGCGGGGTATTATGGCAGCGGGTCGCGCGGGGTGAGTTCGCGGGACCGGGAGGTGGCGCTCAGCCGGTTCGGCAAC
The DNA here is from genome assembly GCA_903834675.1 of uncultured Victivallales bacterium. The sequence continues at coordinate 490 of CAILKC010000007.1, forward strand.
TGCAACTGGCACTGAAGACGATGGAGCACGCTCAGGGTCGGTCCGTCGAGGAATCTCGGTGCCGTTCGCCTCGTGGCGGGGTCACTTGTCGCTCTGGTTGCCTGCGCGCCCGCCGCCGACCCGCTGCACGGAACGCAGTGGAAGCTGGTCGGCTGGACGCGCTACGGTCCGTACGTTTGCCTGTCGTAGGGGGGCGCGAAGCATGGCCAATCTCAGGACCCCGACCTGGATGTATCCGAGGGCTGTAGTGCTTCTGGCCACCGGGGTGATGACCTTTGCACCCTTGCTTCTCGCAGAGGAGCCATCTCAGCCCAAAGCACAACGCAGCCAAGGACCCCACATGAGAAACCTGCGCCTGCTCCTGCCCCCTGTGATTCCTGCGATCCCGGGGCGGGAGTGCAACCTCTACTTCGATAACCTCATCCTCGCCCCCACCGGGGTGGCCCGCCTGTTGGAGGTGGACGTTGACTGTCCCAAGGGCCAGCAACAGACCGAGCGTTTCACCTGGACGCCCAAGCCCGACGAAGTCGGGGACTTCCCGTTGTCGATAACGTTCACGGGGCCCGACGGCGACGTCTGGGCCGCAGGCAAGACGACCCTCAGGGTGTTCCCCGCCGACGTCGGCCGGGGCAAGGCAGCCACCCTCCTCATCGTCGGCGACAGCGGAACCCACGCCAACGTCTACCCGGCCGAGCTCCTCGAACTGTGCAAGGGTGACCCGAACCCCGCGCTCACCGAGATGGGCACGTTCATCCCGAATCCGGCACTGCCGCGGGTTCGGCACGAGGGGTACGGTGGCTGGAGCGCAGCCACCTTTCTCACCCTCTGGGGAGCCGCGGGCTGGAATGCGGCAACACATCGCGGCCGCAGCCCATTCCTCTATGAGAAGAACGGCAGGCCGGCCTTGGATTTCCAGGAGTACTGCAATGAGAACAACGGCGGCAAGGGTCCCGACGTCATCCTCATCTGGCTGGGCGGCAATGACCACTTCAGCGCCACAGATGACACCATCGAGGCCAGTTGCGACCGGTTCGAAACGAACCTGGATGTCCTGATCACCGAGTTTCACCGCGTGCGTCCAGACACGCTGATCGGGATCGTCACGATGCTACCGCCGGCGGCCACCCAGGACGGCTTCGGGGCGAACTACGGCTGCGGTCAAACACGATGGCAGTACCGCAGGAACCAGCACCGCACGGTCGAGCGCGAGTACGCCAAATGGGGCGATCAGCAAGCTCGGAACATTCACGTTGTACCAGGCTTTGTGAACCTAGACACGGTGCATGGCTACCCGGCCGTAACCGGGCCTGCCAACGCCCGCGCCGACATCCAGATCAGCCGCGGGTGTAACGGCCTCCACTCCACCAACGGCGGCTACAAGCAGTTGGCGGACACGATCTACTGCTGGCTCAAGGGACAGATGGCACCGTAGGACAAGCAGCAGCACCTGAACCCATGTGCTCAACGAAGTAAGACGCATCGTTGACCTTCCGTCGCCTTCCGCGCCCCCCTCGAGGGTGATTCCCGGTCGGCCGGAACCAGCTGGCCCGCTGCCGGGCCGGAATAATCCACCCGTAGGCTTGACATCACCGGCGCCCGTTGCAGGGTAACTACGTTTCCGACGGACGGCGCACCCAGTTCCAGTGCCGCTGCTTACGTACGTGAAGCAGGGGGAGCTTCGAGCGGCGGGAAATGCGAAGCTGCAAGAGATGCAGTCCCCCCTGAAAAGGGAATACGGCGGAAGCCCTCCCGCAGGCGGGAAGCAGGACCGCCGGCTCCAGCCTGGGGTGCGTTTGCCGGTGAGATTCTTGCAGCGTGGTCCGCAAGAGATGGCCGTGTGCTGTGATGCGGCTCGATGAGAAGGTTTTCGACAAAGACGGCGCTTCTCTCCGCCAATGGGGCGGCTCTGGCAGCGCCGATGGCCAGTTCAGCCTCGCTTCCTGGGATGGCACAACGTTCGTGGCCGTGGACGGCAATGACCAGGAAGGGGGTATCCACTTGGCGCAAGTAGCCACTACGGGTGGTGGGAGGGGTCCCCAACGCTCTGGCAGTACGGAGATGGAGCAGGTGCTACGGCCTGCTCCATGAGGCGGTAGAGCAACAGGCCGCGCAACTTGAACGTGCG
>CAILKC010000008.1 GCA_903834675.1 uncultured Victivallales bacterium
CTGAGGTCGCATAGGCCGCCCCTTCAGGGCTCAATCTGTGGGGTGAACGGGTACCCAGGGCGTTGCCCTGGGCTGGTATAGAGCGCCCCTTTGGGGCTGAATACCTCGGCCCATCCTTATTGCACAGGTCGAAGAAAGTGGGCCGCGGGGCTCCCAACCCAAACGCTGGAACTCGCAGTCTCTCCCATCCGTGGAATCCGCGTCAGCCGTGGTCAATCCGGGTTTCTGGAGCGGAGGCAACCCGGGAAGGTCAACCACGGATGACACGGAGGGCACGGACTCCCTTACTGCACAGGTCGTCTTTTACGGTACGGCGCTCGTAGGGGCTGGGACCATGGAGGCAAGCACCACAGGATAGCGCTGCTGGCAGGTTCTTGGCCCCCAGGGAGGCGCCTCTCCTGGGGCCGGGGTTGGGCTGCAAGCCTGGCAGTTACGGATAGGGTCGCGCGTTCAACGGCAAAGGGACAACGAGATGGGATGCCTACTTGTCCTGATCGCGCTGGCAGTCCCGCGGGTCGTGATGGTCTTCGCTCTTCTGCTCACCGACTGGTTTGGCCGGGCCTTCGAGACCCGTATGTGGCCCATTCTGGGATTCGTGTTCATGCCCTACACGACTTTCGTCTATATGGGGGCCATGCTGAACCACAACCACGCGTTGACCGGTGGCTGGCTGGCGGTCTTCATCGTAGCAGTCCTGGTCGATGCCGGCCACTGGGGTGGCAGCGGGCTGAGGTCCCGCCGCAGAGGGCGCGGCTAAAAGGCTGGGACCCCGAACCCAGTCCGTCTCGCCGAGGGCGAAACCCGGCGTGCTCGCCGATCCTGAAGCCCGGCGGCGGCCGTGCGGTTCTGAGAGGGGTCAGCGCGGTGGCCGGCCTTCCTTGACGTCCTCGTAGCAGTCGGGGCAGACGCCGTGCGAGAGCTGGCTGCCCATCTGGCGCTGCATGTAGGTCTCGAGTCGTTCCCACTCCCCGGCGCGGTTGCGGATCTTGTTGCAGTAGCTGCAGATGGGCAGGATGGCACGCAGCAGATGGAGTTGCACATGGGTGCGTGCCCGCGCTACCAGTTCTTCGGCCCGGAAGGGCTTGGTGACGTAGTCCACGCCCCCGACGGCGAAGCCCTTGATCACGCTTTCCGTGTCCGCGTTGCCGGTCAGGAAGATGACCGGGATGGCCGCCGTCCAGCGGTTCTCTTTCAGTTTGGCACAGACCTCGAATCCACTCAGATCGGGCAGGCCGACGTCGAGCAGGATGAGGTCAGGCCGGCGGCTCTCCACAAGGCGCAGTGCGGCGCTGCCGGAGGCGGCCTCCGCCACCTCAAAGCCGGCTCGCATGAGGATTTGCCGGATCAGGAGGATGACGGAAGGCGAGTCGTCCACGGCAAGGATGTAGGCACGTCGTTCCTGTGCTTTCTCTACCATCCTGGACTCCTTGGCGCGGGGCCTTCGGTTAGCCGTGGACAGCCGTCAGTTTCAGGGTTGACCCCTGGTGCGGCGGGTCCGCCGCGCGGCTCTGATACGGAGTATAACAACGGTTTGTTTCGTCTGCAATGTAGCGGTTTGAACGGGGGCTTCTGCCCGGCACGGCGGGGCGCTGGTCGGTTCAGGGGTGGTCGGCGCTGGGGGACGGTCGGGCCGACCGTCCCCCAGCCCTGGAGCCGGCGGTCCCCGCCGTATCCCTATCCAGAGACGGCGGAAGTCCTGCCCTCGGGCATGACGGCCCGCCGACCTCCACGCCCTGCGGGCGGAAGAGAGGGTCAGGGACGGCATCTCTCATCCGCCGGGCGCCAGGCGTGGAGCAGCGGTCGGGAACTTGGCCGCCGCGGAGTATAGTAACGGCCCGTTTCGTCTGCAACGTAGCGGTTCGCAGGGCGGCCGTTCTCCTGCTTTACCGCGCGCCGAATGGGAGCGTCCGTCGTGAAAGACAACGAACACACCGAATCGAGCCCCCACTGCGTTCCCGATGTGGAGCGGGAGCGCCGCATCGGTTTTCCCGAGGTGATCTACTGCCCCGGGAAGACCGATGAGCAATTGCGTACGGTGGGGCGGGCGCTGTTTGCCGCCCATCCCAATGTTCTGGCGACGCGGGCCACGCCGGCGCAGGCGGCCCTGTTGCGGGAGCTGGACGCGCGGGTTGACTACAGCGAGCTGGGGCGGGTCGTCTACCTGCATCTTGACCGCACGCCGCGTGGCCGGGGCGAGATTGCGGTGGTATCGGCGGGAACGACCGACATCCCGGTGGCTGAGGAGGCCGCCTGCACCGCCGAGGTTATGGGCAGCGTGGTGCGGCGCATCTACGACGTCGGGGTGGCCGGCATTCACCGGGTGCTGAAGCGTCGCGAGGAGCTGGAGGCCTGTGAGGTCGTCATCGTCTGCGCCGGGATGGAAGGCGCTCTCCCCAGCGTCGTGGGTGGGTTGACCTCGCGGCCCGTCATCGCGGTGCCGACCTCGATCGGCTATGGCGCGTCGTTTCACGGGCTGGCGGCTTTGCTGGGCATGCTGAACAGTTGCGCGCCCGGGGTGACGGTGGTGAATATCGACAACGGTTTTGGAGCCGCCTATGCTGCCTGCCGCATCAACCGTATCCGCTGATCACGGCCTCAGCCCAACGCCACGCGGTTGCGGTTGGCGACGGACCGTCCACGGTGCCGCCATTGGCGTTTCGGCCTTGTTGCTGGCGGTGGCGCGACTCCAGGGTCAGGACGAGGTTTTCCGCGCCGATTTCGAGGACGGGCGCTTGCCCGGCGCCAACCCAGCGCTGGCCTATGCGGACGGCATCGCGGCGGAGTTGGTCCCCGGCAAGGACGGGCAGGGGCAAGCGCTGTGCCTCAGCACCACGGTTCCGAGTGGCTACTGCACCTTGTACCTGACGCAGGCGTTTCCCGTAGCCCGCAACCTGGTCCTGGAGTTCGACCACCGGGAGGAGATCGAGGCCGGTTTTGAGGGCGCCTACCTGGGGATCACGTTCAGCGGCGAGGGTGGCAAGCAGGTCCTCTGGACCTCGGACACCTTTTCGCCGGAGTGGCGGCATGTCCGCATCGTCATCCCGCAGCTGCCTGCCACCTACGGGGTGCCGATGCGCCCTGGCCTGCTCATCTCCCGGGTTCAGCTCTATGGCCGGGTGAAGGACACGACGGAGGTCAAGGGCGCCACCCGCTGTGGCCTGCGGGTCTGGTTTGACAACCTCCGCCTCCATGCGCCCGCGGACATCGACCTTTCGGACCTTGCCAAGCCCTATGTTTGCCACAACAATCCACCCCTGCTGGATTGGGCTGGGCCGAGCGCCCCCGGGCAGCGCCTGCAATACTCGCGCTCGGCGGCCTTTGAGGCGGCAGGCACGACCACGGTGACGACGTCGACGAGTCGGCCGTTCCTGGTGCTGGCGGAGCCGCTGGCGCCCGGGACTTGGTACTTCCGGGTGCGTCAGTCCACGGAGCTGCTGTCGGGCTGGTCCCGAATCCAGCCGGTGGAGATTCCCGAGCGTACCCACGCTTACCGGCTCAAGCCGATTGACTTCAAGGCGTTGGGCACGGCCCCGCGACCCCGGTTGCTGCGCCTCATTCGTCCGGCGGGGCCGCCCGTCACTGCCGCCGAACGGGAGCGCCTGGTCAAGCAGGCGCGCGCTGCCGTTGTCCGCGGCGTGCCCGAGCACCCGGGCGCCTACCAGGCCGGCGACCCGCGCTGGCCGCAGTGGATCGACTGGTATGGCAAGGTGGCCGATCAGGTCACCTCCCGCACCGGGTCGCTGCTGCGCGCGGCTGGCCAGGCGGCCATCCTCAGCGGCGAGGCTGAGGCGATTCAGGCGGCCCGCACCTTGTTGCTGGCCGCTTGCGGCTGGGACCCCAACGGTGGCAGCGCGGCGCAGTATGGCGATTTACAGGCCGCCAGCCTGCTGCAGGGCATGCTCTGGTGCTACGATGGTTGCGAGGCGGCGCTCACGGCGGCGGAGCTGGCCACGGTCCGCGGGGTTCTGCAGCGCCGTATCCTGCAGTTCTACGGGCATCTCTCACCGTTCCGCCTGAACCCGGCGCAGAATCATCCCTGGCGGCAGACCACGGCGGTGGCCGAGGCGGCCCTGGTGACGATGGGTGTCTTTCCGGAGGCCGAGGAGTGGCTCGACACCGCCTGCCACGCTTTCGCCTATCGCATTCTACCCAGCATGGGTTTCGACGGTGAGAATCAGGAGGGCATTACGTACTGGGACTACGGCGTGGGCATGCTGGCGGACTTTGCCGACCTGATGCGCTTCATGGCTGGGGTCGAGCTGTATGACCATCCCTGGCTGGCGCGCACCTGCCGCTTTCCCCTCTACACGACGCCGCCTGACGGCTATGCGGTGAGCTTTGCCGACAACTCGGATAAGGGGAACGCCACGATCAAAGGACCTTACGGCACCGGGCTGGTCGGGTTGTTGGGTGAGCGGGTGCGCGACCCCTATGCTCTGTGGTACGCGGATCGGCCCGTGTCCGGGGTCGAGATGAAGCCACCCGCGGACCTGCCGCAGTCGGTGTTCTACCCGTACATCGGCTACGCCGTCTTCAATACCTGCCTGAGCGATGGCCTGGAGAACGTCGCGGTGGGGTTGCGCTGTGGCCCCTACTACGCTGGACATCAGCACGACGACAACAACGCCTTCGTCATCCACGCCTACGGCGACAAGCTGGCCGTGGACGGCGGTTACTACGACTGGTACGGCAGCCCCCACTTCAAGGGGTACTCCATCCGCACGCTGGCGCACAATACCCTCCTGGTGGATGGCCAGGGACAGGTGCGCGAGACCAGCGGCCGCCTGGCCGAGAGCTTCGATTCGCCGGGCTTCGGCTGGACGGTGGGCGATGCGTCGGACCCCGCCATCTACGGGGGTCGGCTGCGGCGTTTTGACCGGCGGCTGCTGTTTCTCAAGCCGGGGATCGTGATCGTGCAGGATGTGGTTGAGGCCGCGGGTAAGCCGGTGCGTCTCGAGTGGCTTCTGCATGCTCAGACCGAGCAGGCCTTCTCCTGCGACAGCGCCGCGGGCAGCTTTCTGGTCGAGCGCTCGGCGGCGGTGTTGCAGGGGCAGTTTCTGGCGCCCTCAGGGGTGCGTTTGACGGTCGGCGAGAGTTTCGACATCGTGCCGCAGCAGAAGCGGGCTTCCATCGACCTGCCCTGGGAGGACGTGCAGCCCGAATGGACGCTGAACGCAGCGTCCGGGGCAGCCTCGGCGCGGGGCGAGTTCCTGGCGGTCATGGCCGTACACCGTCAGACGGCGGACCGGCGCTTCGTGGCCCTGCCCATTCGCTCGCTTGAGACCCCCGCGGCCCGGGGTTGTGAAGTTCAAACCGCCTACGGGCGCTGGCTGGTGTTACTGCGCCGGGGGGAGGCCTCAGGTGAGCTCAGTTTGGAGGCGGAGGGTCTGCAGAGCGACGGTTTAGCGGCGGCGGTGTTGCTCGGTCCAGATGGGGCGCTGCTCAACGCCTTCGCGGCCGACGCGACTCGCCTCTCGTGGGGCGGGAAGGAGTGGTTCGCCAGTCCGACGCGGCGTTCGTGGGCGCTGGATGAGGGCCGTGGGCCGACGTCGGTCGCGGCGCGCCTGGTTGTCAATGGCGAATCCCGGCCCCTGGTCGGCATGCGGCACGCGCTTCCCGATGGCGACGTGGGCGTCTGGTGGGCCAGCCTGGATCTGCCGGAGCCGAGTCGTTGCGATGTCGAGGTGCAAGGCTGGTCCGGCGCCCGTCCGCCGCACCTCCGGGTGGGCAGCGCCAGCTTCGTTGGGATGCGTGGCGAGATCGTGCTGCGCCAGGGTGTCACCTGTCTGACCGTGAGCGGGCAGGGGAGCTTGGAGCAAGTGGTCATACGCCAGCGCACGGAACGCTTCGTCCCGGCCGAGGTGATGCCCAAGGGCTTGGCGCCAGGGAGCGCCGACCTCGCCATCGAGGCCGATCATCCCAGCGCCGAGTCGGAGCGCAAGGGGCGCGTACAGGAGAAGGTTGCCGCCACCGGCGGCACGGCCTACTGCCAGATTGACGGGCCGGTGCAGTGGGTCGAATGGGCCTTCGAGGCGCCGCTGGCCGGGCGCTATGAACTGCTGCTGCGCGGTGCCGGCGAGGAGCCGGTTGTTCGGCGCGAGTTCCGCCTCGACGGGCAGACCTTTCCGGCAGAGCGTGTAGCGGTGCAGATGCCCGATACCGGCGGCTGGTGTCGCAGCACGGACGACTGGGCTTGGTTTCGCGTCCTGGGGCCAGACGGAGCGCCGGCGGTCATGAGGCTGGCAGCGGGGCGTCATGTGCTGCGGATGGACTTCATCCAAGGGTCGCAGAATCTGGATCTTTTCGTCCTGCGCCGAGTTGGCGAGTAGCCGTCGGGGCTTCCCGAGGGGAGTCTCTCGGCGAGAGCAGGAGCTCGGGCGCAGGTCAGCTCCGTGGGGGGTGACTACTTAGGTCCTAGGGTTCAGCCGGGCTCCCGGCTGGGGCCGGACATACCGGAAGGAGACTTGCCGACGCGGTTCCCATTCCGATCCGGCCGGTACGTGCCGGATCGCCTGGAGGGCGGCCCTGCGTGGCCGCCGCGGCGCCGACGCAGCGGCGCCCTCCAACGCCCTTCGTCGGCTGCGGCGGACGAAGGGCGGAATGGGAAGCTCCTTGTGTCATAAAGGGCAACTTCGAACAAACGGGTGGTGTCGACCCTTGGACCTCGGGCCGCATACCCTTGGCGATCGCGGTCAAGTCTCATACACGTGAGCCGCCGCGGCCTTGACGGCGGTTTCGGCAGGAGGCCGATTAGCCCAGAAGGATCACGAGATGAAGAAGATCGCTGCCATCATCACCGAGTACCGCTCCCTCTCCCATGCCGATGTCATGGTCACCAAGTTCCTGAAGGGCTTTCCCACTGACGAGGGGCTACAGCCGCCGCGGGTGGCGATCGCTTCCATGTACATCGATCAGTTCCCCACGGTGGCTGGCACCTCCATGTGGGAGAGCGCGGACATCGGTCGCCGCATCGCGGCCGAACACGGGGTGCCCGTCTACCCCAGCATCGTCAAGGCCCTTACTTTGGGCGGCAGCCAACTGGCGGTGGACGGGGTGCTGCTCATCGGCGAACACGGGGATTACGCCTGGAACGAGAAGGAGCAGCACCTCTTCCCGCGCAAGTACTTCATGGAGCAGATCTGTGGGGTGATGGCCAGCAGCGGCCGGGCCGTGCCCATCTTCAACGACAAACACCTGTCCTACAATTGGCACGACATCAAGTGGATGTACGACCGGGCCAAAGAGCTGGGAGCGCCCTTCATGGCGGGTTCCAGCATCCCTCTGTGCTGGCGCGATCCCTGGCTGGAGCACGAGCTGGAGACTCCGATTGGAGAGGCCCTCGCCATCGGTTTTTCCGGGTTGGACATCTACGGCTTCCACACCCTGGAGGGGTTGCAGTGCATGGTGGAGCGCCGTAGAGGGGGCGAAACGGGGGTCAGGGCGGTGACCTGTCTGGAAGGGGCGGCCGTGTGGCAGGCGGCGTCTGAGGGGCGCTGGTCGCGTGAGCTGGCCGAGGCCGCCTGCGCCTGCATCAAGAACAAACCTGCTGGCGCCATGGAGGAGCACTGCAAGAACCCGGCCCTGTTTCTGGTGGAGTACCGTGACGGGACCCAAGGCGCGGTGCTGATGCTCAACGGGTATGTGACCGATCTGGCCTATGCGGCGCGGGTGGGAAGCCAGGTGCAGGCCACCGAGATCTACGCGCAGGGCCATGGTGGCCCGCTGGGGGCCTACGCCCACTTCAGCTACCTGAGCCTGAATATCGAGGAGATGTTCCTCAGCGGCCAACCCGCCTATCCGGTGGAGCGCGCGGTGCTGACCAGTGGGGTGTTGGAGGCGGCCCTCACCTCGCGCCATCAGGGCCACAGCCGGGTTGAAACCCCCTGGCTGGATCTTGTCTACAGGTCCTACGACTCGCTGCGCTGGCGGCCCACCGGGCCTCGCCCCAGCGGGGCCAGCTTGGCGCCCTGGCCGCCCCAGTGAAGACGGGCGGCGGTGGGGACGTCGCGGCGAGTCCTGGCGTTCAAGGCTGGTCGGGGGCCGCTGTGAGCACGCGGAAATGGACGATAGAGTTCCAGGCGTTGGCTGAGTTTCCGAAGCCGACCAAGCGCACATGCCGGACCGTGTGTAGCTCGAAGGCATAGGTTTCCAGGTCGGCCGTAGTGCCGGAGCTGGCGCCTTCGAACACGCGCTTCCAGGTAACGCCATCCGGGCTGGTCTCCAGGGCGAACTTCGCCTGACGCGTGGCGCCCTGATGCCACTTGATGCCCACGCCCTTGACCGGCAGCGGTCGCGTCAGCGCCAGGTCGACGCGGACCGCGCGTCCTTCGGCGGCCCAGTACTCCTGGCGACCGGGGATATCGGCAAGCAAGGCGCGCAGTGCCAGCGGGTCGGGGTCGGGCGTGGCCTCGACCCAGAGTATCTCCGCGGGACAGGGGTAGCGAGCTGGGGTCAGGCTGGCGTTGGTGGCGGCGGCGTCGCGCACGAGGTCACGGTTGAGCAGCGCCGCCAGGACGCTGTCAGGGACGAACCACTCGTCGCCATCCGGCCCGACCGGGCAGGGGAGCCGGAAACGGAGACCGTTCAGTTCGAACGTGTCGGCGCCGACCTTGAAGACCGCGGCGCGGTCGCCGACTTGCAGGCGCAGCCCCTCGGCGCTCGGGGTCGCGTTCAGGCCGAGCGCCTTCAGTATGGCAAGGGCCGGCATGAGTTGACCCGGGCCAGCGGCTTTGGTGGGGGCAACCGTGAGCATCCGTCCATCCAGAAACACGCGGTTCGCGAGAGGTGCCGCCAGGGCAGGCATGAGAGTGGCAGTGGCCTGGAATTCGGGCGCTCCGGGAAGCGCTCCCGGGGCGACGGTATAGCGCCCGCCGGGAACGACGAAGAAGGCGGTATTCTTACGGGCTTCGACGCGGGCGGTGAACTGCGCCACGCCATCCTCCCGGCGCAGGCTCCAAACGCCGGGGGCCAGACCCGCGAGCAGCAGTTGGTAGTTCCGGTCTGCCGGGACCTCCACCTGGAATGACTGCTCGAGCAGTTTGCCGGTCTTGCCGAGAACCAGCACCCGGTCTGCCAGGGTCAGGGCAAAGACCGTGGCGCTTTCCACCAGCGCCACCGGCAGTTCCGGCGCGGTATCTTCGGCCATCGGGAGGACGGTCAGGAAAATCGTCTGGGCCTGGGCCGTCCTGGGCGAGAACAGCACCCGGTGCCCATTGGCTTCCGGCCGATCGGGAAAGGGCGGCGAGAAGGCTTGGCCGGAAACGCTGTAGGCGGCGGCGCCACTCAGGATCTCGACCTCGCGTTCGTCGGCTCGCGGTCGCAGCATGCGGACGCTGACTTTGCCGGCCAAGCCCAGGGCGCTGTTTCTGAGAATCACGCCGTCGGCGGTCCGTTCCGGCAGGTTCAAGGTGTTCACCTGCCAGTACTTCTTCAACTCGGGCTTGGCGGTGGTCACGGCATCGAGGATGATGAGCACACCCGGGGTTTGCTGCTGGTCGAGATTAAGGAAGCAGAAGGTCCGTACGTATGCCTCTATCTTGTTGCTGTAAGCCGACTTCAGGTCTACGCTGAAGAAACTGAAGAAAGGCCTCTGGGGCGACGGTCCGAAGCTGGCCGAGATGACCTTGCCGTTGGCGAAGAGCGGGTCCTTGGCCGCCTGCTCCTGGGTCAGCGGGCAGGTGCGGACGGAGCGCGTCCCCCCGTCGTTGGAGGAAACGCCGAGTTTCTCGTCCGGATCGACCACGAGCAGCTGGCTGTGCGCGACCGAGCGCTTGCAGAAGTTCGAGTCGTACGGCGTGCCGTAGAAGTGATACTGGCCAAGGTCGACCGCTTGCAGGCCGCGGTAGTAGATCTGGAAACTGCCGGCGTCGGCATGCTGGTGGTTGCCGAAGTGGTAACCGCCGCCCTTCATTTCGACCACCACATCGGCAAGGTTTCCGCCGAGGTTCCAGCCGGTCCGGGCGATCATCGAACCGAGGACCGGGCCGAAATCGAGGGTCAACGGCAGCGTGGCCAGACTCTTCTCTGCCCGCAGCGCCGGGTCGTTCAGCAACAGGACCATAATCGGATCGGCGGGCAGGCCGCCCTGACGCTCGAAATCGCCCTTGATCACCGGGTTGTTGCTGTAGGCGTAGCTCAGCAATGGGGTGGCGCCCAGGTTGACGGGGCGGCCGTCGGAGAAGCCGTCGCCATCGCGCAGCACCTGGTTGCCCGGCAGGCGCATGTAGAGCCAAAACGCATAGACCTCGCCGAGGTTGTCGTTGAACACCGGTTGTCCGCTCATCCGGCGGAAGATCCAAGCGGCGTGCAAATCCCAGTTGAAGCGGTACGGGCCGTAGCTGACCCCCTGGTTGTGGCGGGGCGATTGATACTCGAAGGCGCGCATCGGCGCCAGTTCTTCGAGGATGCGGTAGGCGCAGTAGCGGTACGGCAGTGGATCCTCGTCATAGGTGGCAATGGCCATACAGAGCAGGTCGCGGTTGACCTGCGCCTCGTTGCCATGCCCGTTGACGATCGCCTGCAGGAAGGGCGGCCAGCCGATCTCCATATCGTCCGCCAGACGCAGGAGGTCACGGCGAATGCTCTCTCGCTCGGCTGGCGTCAACAGGTCGTAGCACCAATCATAGACCAGCGCCCCGGAGTAGATCGCCCGGCCAATCTCGCGGGTGACATCGAGAAGATTGTCGAACTCGACCGCCGCGCAGTAGTCGCGCATGAGTCCCACGGCTTCGCGACCGCGCGTCGTGTCGCCGTCCATCAGGTAGATGAACGCCTTGGCCACGGCGGCCGTCTCCAGCGCGCTATCGTAGCCGATCTCGGTGTTCGGTTTAAGCTTCAATTCGAAAGGCTTGCCGGCCTGTTCCTTGACCCGCTCCCAAAGCGGCGCGTTCTCGCCTTTGACGAGATTGGCGCGAATCTGTGGCAGGGATTCGGCGTTGACCCAAAGGCGCGGCCGGGACGGCGGCGGAACGAGCTTCGGCTGGTAGGCGGCCGCAGCGGCGGGCACCTTGGGGGGCGAATACGGTACGAGTTGCAGGGTGTCGAGACGCATTCCGGCCGGCAGCCAGATCCGGAGGTCCTGCTCCTGACCGCTGAATTCGTACTTGCCGAGGGTCTGTGTACAGCTTCCCGACGGGCTCCAGGGCACGAAGACCACGCGCTTGCTCGGTCGGCTGCCGACGATCGACAGCAGCAGGCGCAACGACGCCGTCTTACTGGCGGCTTGGCGCATGACCTCGGCGCCCTTGGCGTCGGTGGCGGCATGGGTGCGAAGCCAGTAGCGGCCCGGCTGTGGCGCCTTAACGTTGAACACCAGATCCGGCTGGGTCTCGGGAGCGCCCACGTTGCTGGCCAAGCCATCCTTGAGGGAGACCCCTTTGCGGCTGGGGAAGGTGTCCTGCGCGACGATCTCGACGCGCTCTGGGTTGAGCCGCGCGGCTTCGGCTTCCAGGGTGAGGGGTCCGCCGGGGGCCGGGTTCGGAGGCGGTTCGGCGGCCAGCGCTGGCCAGTGGAGAAGAGCCGAGGCGAGAAGCATGCTCATCACCTTGCTACAGGCCAGGAAGACCTGTCTTCCCGTGGCCGCCCCCGTACCCCGCAAACCCCGCACCGTGGGAGGCAACTTCTGCCTCGACCCTAGCCCGGCCTCGAATCCCACGTGTCACTCACCTTCCCGGTAGCGTAGCCAGGGGTACCAGAGGTCTGCGCGCTGCGGCGCCGTTGGCGCGTGCATCAAGGCATAAGCAGCATCGAGCCTTCCACCAGCGTCCTCAGGGGAACCCAGTAGAGGCCGAGACCTACCACCGGCACCGAGAGAGCCAGGGCCAGCAGCGTATGCGTGCGGTCCGGCCGCAAGGGCTCAGCCGCCGCGGCTTCAGGGGGCGTCAGGAACATCGCCTTGATGATCCGGGCGTAGTAGTAGAGCGAGATGGCTGAGTTCAGGACTCCCACGAGAGCCAGCACGTAGTACCACAGGCTCGCCTTCTCCAACAGCGCCGCAAAGACGTAGAACTTGCCGATGAAGCCGCCCAGGGGCGGCAGTCCGACCAGCGAAAGCAGGAAGATGGTCATAGTCACCGCCAGCAGCGGGTTGCGCTGCGAAAGACCGTGATAGGCTCCGATGTCCTCGCGACCGCCGGTGCTGTCGCGCACGGCCATGACAACCACAAACGCGCCCAGGTTCATCAGGACGTAGACGCCCAGATAGAACATCACTGCCGCCACGCCGTCCGCCGAGAAGGCGACGACGGCCAGCAGCATGTAGCCGGCATGGGCGATGCTGGAGTAGGCGAGCAGACGCTTGACGTTATCCTGGCCGATCGCGGCCAGGTTGCCGAGGGTCATGGTGCAGGCGGCGACGATGCCGAGCAGGGCTGGCCAGGGCCCTCCAGCGGTCCCGAATACGGCGATACAGAAGCGCATCAGCGCCGCAAAACCGGCGGCTTTGGGGCCCACGGAGAGGAGTGCCGTGACCGGGGTCGGAGCGCCCTCGTAGACATCGGGGCACCACATGTGGAAAGGCACCGCGGCGACCTTATATCCAAAGCCCGCGAACGCCATGATGGCGGCCAGGGCGAGGGTCAGTCTCTCCGGCGCCGAGGCCGCGCCCGCGAGTTTCTCGGCCATGGCCCGGCCGATGTCATGAATCTCCAGCGAGCCGGTCAGCCCGTAGAGATAGGAGAAGCCGAACAGCATCACCCCCGAGGCGGTGGCGCCGTAGATCACATACTTCAGTGCCGCCTCGGCAGAGCGCTGATCGCCGCGCTTGAAGCCGGTAAGGATGTAGGACGTGATGGAGACGAACTCGAGGGCGAGATAGATCATCAAGAGGGTGTTGGCGCCGACCAGCAGGAACAGCCCCAACGTCATGCCGAGCAGGAGCGCGAAGAACTCCGTGGCCCGGGGCTGCTCCGCCTCCCGCGAGGCGTAGGCCGCTGCGGTCATGACGGCGGCCGCGACCAGGAAGAGCAACTTGAAGTAGCTCGCGTACGCATCGGCCACCGCCATCCCCTGGAAGATCGGGACCGGCTGGAGCGACGGCAGGCACAGGCCAGCACCGGCGAGACCTGCGGCCGCGAGCGTGAGCAGGGTGATCCCCGCGGCGATGCCGCGTCGTTGCCGCGTGCCCGCGGGCAAGACCAGGTCGACCGCGAGGACCAGTAACACCCCCGCAATCAGCAGCGATTCGGGCACGAAAAAACGCAGACTCTGGATGAGTTCAGCCATCGCTTACCTCACAAGCCGATCGGGGGCACGACGCGTACGACCTCAATGAGCGCGTACAGCGACGTGTTCATGAGCTGGAAGATCGGGAGGGGGTAGAAGCCGAAGAGGATCACCAGCACGCCCAGCGGATAGAGGGTGATCCTTTCCCGCCAGTTCAGGTCCCAGAGGCCCTTCCACTTCTCGTTCAGGGGTCCGAGGAACATGCGCTGGATCGTCCACAGATAGTATGCCGCGGTAATGATGACTGCGGTGGCGGAGATCATGGTGATGAGGCGGTAGGTCGGGAAGGCGCCGATGAAGACGAGGAACTCGCCGATGAAACCGGCCAGGCCGGGCAGGCCTAGGCTGGCCATGAAGGCCAAGCCCATGATGCCGGTGTACTCCGGCATCTGCTGCGCCAGCCCGCCGAAGCCGTTGATGTCGCGACTGTGGGCCCGGTCGTAGATCACCCCGGCGACCAGGAACAGCATCGGCGAGACTAGTCCGTGACTCACCATCTGGAACACGGCGCCGCTCACTCCCTGCGGCGTCATGGCCGCCAAGCCGAGCAGCACAAAGCCCATGTGGCTGACCGAGGAGTAGGCGATCATCTTCTTCAGGTCGGTCTGCGCCAGGCAGACAAAGGCGGCGTAGACAATGTTGATCATCCCGAACACGGCGATCGTAGTGGCGGCCCAGCGCGCGGTCTCGGGCAACATCTGGAAGTTGAAGCGGATCATGCCGTAGGCGCCCATCTTCAGCAGGACGCCGGCCAGGATGACGGAGATGGGGGTGGGGGCCTCGACGTGCGCATCGGGCAGCCAGGTGTGGAAGGGGAACATCGGGACTTTGATCGCGAAGCCGATGAAGAGTCCCACGAAAACGACCTTCGAGAAAGCCAGGCCGAAGATGGCGGCGGCGTGGCTGAAGTGTCCCGCCTGGCCCATGGCCGAGAGCGCCATGACGTTGAAGGTATGGTCGGTCGTGGTGCCGTCAACCAGCGTCGACGGTCCAGAGGCGTAGTAGAGGCCCACCATGCACAGCAGCATGAGCACCGAGCCGCTGAGGGTGTAGAGGAAGAACTTGATGGCGGCGTACTCCTTGCGCGGTCCCCCCCAAATCCCGATCAGGAAGTACATCGGCAGCAACATCAGCTCCCAGAACACGTAGAAGAGAAAGAAATCGAGGGCGCAGAAGGTGCCCATCATGCCGGTTTCCAGGAGCAGGAACATGACCATGTAACCGGGGACCTTCTTGGCGCTGAAGTGGTGGTGCGCATCCACCTTGCCCAGCCAGGGCACGGACGCGATCATGGCCACGAAGGAGACCAGCGCGGTCAGCAGTACCATGGTGATGGAGATGCCGTCAACGGCCATGAAGTACTCGATGTTAAACTCGCGGATCCAGACGAAATGGTGGATGAACTGCAACTGCGCCGAGGTCCCGTCGAAACCGCGCCAGAGGAGGTAGGCCAGGAGCAACACGCCCAGGGTGGCGAGGAGTCCGACCGCCCGGCTGGCGTTATCGAGGGCGCTCTTCGAGAGCTTCAGCAGCGGTGCCAGCGCGACAAGACCCAGGATGACGGCCGCCCCAAGCAGAGGCAGAAAGGTCATCCAGGACAGCAGTGTTGAGGTCGTCTGGTGCTCCATAGCTACAACCAAATCCTTCAGTTACGGCAGAAACAGGTAGTTCAACACGATCAACACGACGCCACCGATCATGACGGCATACAGATAGGTCCTGAGTCGCCCCGTCTGGAGTCGCCGCAGGGCCATGCCGCTGCCGGCGATGGTCCAGGCTGTACCGTTCACGGCGCCATCCACGATCCGCGCATCGGTTCGGCCGTGCAACCAGGCCAGGCCACGCACCAGCGGCGCCGTGAGCAGCACCAGCCCGTCGACCACGATCCGGTCAAAGTCGTAACCCCAGCGCCGCAGGGTCATGACGCCCTTGATGAAAACGGCGGCATAGAGTTCGTCGACGTAGTACTTGTTGTAGATGAGGGTATGGACGCCGCGCACGACGGGGTTCGGGCTGGCCAGGAGTCGGGCGGGCAGCGGGTTCTGGTTGTCGCGGTAGAGCCAGCGCGCCAGGAACCAACCCGTAAACGCCAGGCCGACCGACACCGCCATCAGGGTCCACTCGGCCACGGCGCCATGGCCCGCGGCGGTGACGAACTCAGCGGTTTCCTCAAACACAGGATCCAGCCAGTGTTCGAGGTAGTTTGGCAAATGCCAGAGCAGCGGCAGGCCAACCAAGCCGCCAGCCAGGGACAACACCGCGAGGATGACCAGGACCGTGGTCATGGAGGCCGGCGACTCGTGGGGCGGTTGGGCGTGGCCGGTCCCATGGCCGTGATCGTCCTTCGCGTGGACCGGTTTGGCGGCCGCAGCCTGGCCCGCAGCCGACTTCCCATGGCCGTGATCGTCCTTCGCGTGGACCGGTTTGGCGGCCAGAGGCTGTCCCGCGGCAGGCTTTGCGGCGTCGGTATGCCCGGACGCGGCGCCACCGCGGTACTCGCCGGAGAAGGTCATGTAGTAGGAGCGGAACATGTAGAAAGAGGTGCCCAGCGCCGTGAGCGCGCCCAGCATCCAGATCAGCACTC
Source organism: uncultured Victivallales bacterium (assembly GCA_903834675.1). The sequence continues at coordinate 15,806 of CAILKC010000008.1, forward strand.
CACCGCCGGGCAGGATCAGGTTGCCGGCATCGAAGGCCTTCCACAGGATCTCATCCTTGGAGAAGAAGCCAGAGGTCAGCGGGAAGCCGGAGATGGCACAGCAGGCCGCGAAGTAGGTCCACGCCGTGGTGGGCATCAGTTTCTTCAGACCGCCCATGCGGCGCATGTCCTGTTCGTGATGGCAGCCGAGGATGACACTGCCTGAGCCGAGGAACAGGCAAGCCTTGAAGAAGGCGTGGGTCATGAGGTGGAAGATGCCCACCCAATAGGCGCCGACGCCGACGCCGATGAACATGAATCCCAGTTGGCTGACCGTGGAGTAGGCCAGGACTTTCTTGATGTCATACTGGAAAAAGCCGATCGTGGCGGCAAAGACGGCCGTCAGCACCCCAAAGACGGTCACCCAGGTCATCAGGGGCGGACTGAGCGCAAAGAGGAAGCTCAGGCGCGCTACCATGTAGACGCCGGCGGTCACCATGGTGGCCGCATGGATGAGGGCGCTGACCGGGGTGGGGCCGGCCATGGCGTCCGGCAGCCAGACATAGAGGGGGATCTGGGCCGACTTGCCCATGGCGCCGAGGAAGAAGAGTCCGCCGATGAGTGTGACCAGGCCGATGCCGAACACTTCTTTCCGCAGGAACGCCTCGCGCACAGCGGGCTGCGCCAGGTGCTCCTTGACCCGGCGAAAGGTTACGCTGCCGAAGGCGGCCGCGCTGCCGTGGGCCTCGTCCGCGGTGAGCGTGCGCAGGCTGGGTGCCGCATCGCCGATTTCGCCGTGGGGTGAACCGTGTGCCGCGACGATGGCGGTCTCTGGCGCGACGGGCGCCGGGGCAGCCTTGTAGACGCCGCTGGTCCACTCACCCTGCATGCCCCAGAAGAGCAGCAGAACGCCGAGGACGAAGCCGAAGTCGCCGATGCGGTTCACCACGAAGGCCTTCATGCCAGCGCTGGCGTTCTTGTGCTCTTTGTACCAGAAACTGATCAGCAGGTACGAACAGAGCCCCACCCCTTCCCAGCCCACAAACATGACCAGAAAGTTATCGCCGAGCACGAGCACCAACATGGCGAACATGAACAGGTTCAGGTAGCAGAAGAAACGCCAGTAACTGGGCTCTTCGCGCATGTAGCCGACGGAGTATACGTGGATGAGAGTGCCAACGAAGGTGACGACGAAGCACATGACCAGCGTCAGCGGGTCCATGATGAAGGCGAAGCCGACGTCCAACTGCCCGATCGGCATCCAGTCCCAGAGGTGACAGTAGAGCACCCGCTGTGGCGGCGGCAGGGCGAGCAGCTTCAGGAAGGCAAGGACCGTGACCACGAAAGAAAGGGCCGACAGCAGGATGGCCGGCAGATGCACGGCGGGCTTGCCGAAGCGGGCCTGCATACGGCACCCGGCCAAGCCGTTGTACGCCGCACCCAACAAGGGGGCGAGCGGAATGAGTGCGAGCCATGGAAAATCAGTCACAGCCTACCCTCGCAGAGTCGATGCCTCATCGATGCTGATCCGACGGCCCATGATGCGGAACAGCGCGAACAGAATCGCCAAGGCCACGGACGCCTCGACGGCCGCCAAGGCGATGGCCATCAGGGCGAAGACCTGTCCGCCCGGGTCATTGCCCAGATGATGGGCGAAGGCGATCAGGTTGACGTTGGCGCCATTGATCATCAACTCGATGCCCATCAGGATGCCGATCGCGGTGCGTCGCGTCAACAGGCAGACGACGCCAAGGCAGAAGAGGGCGGCAGCAAAGACCAAGAAATGCTCTAGTCCGATGGTCGGCATACTCATCGTCACTCGTTTTCCGTTCGGCTTTCCTTGCGAGCCACGGCCACCGCGCCCACCAATCCCAGGAGCAGCAGCACCGAAATGATTTCAAAGGGGAGCAGGTAAGCCCCCAGGAGGCTGTTGCCAATGCGGGAGGTCGCGGGCTCGAACGTATCCGGCCCCAGCGCGCCGCTCCAGGCGGTTCCTACCACCGCCCAAGCCATGGCGGCGAAAACGCCAATGAAGAGGAGGACGGGTCCGACCCAGGGATGGGGGAGGTTCGAGCCGCCAGCGTCCTCGATGCGGTTGGTGAGCATGACAGCGAACAGAATCAGCACCAGGATGCCGCCGACATAGAGGAGCAACTGCACCACGGCCATAAAATCGTCCGATAACATCACATATATCGCCGCGACACCCATGAGGGTGAAGAGCAGCGCGAAGGCGGAGCGGACGATGTTACGCGAGAACGTCACCACGGCAGCGCTGGCCAGGGTCAGCGCCGCGACCGCATAGAACGTGAGTGCGTAGGCCATACTACCTGGCGCCCTTCTCTCCCTCGGGGAAGCAATTCCTCACCCGGGCCGCCGCGAGGCTCCCCCGCGGGGCCAGCCCGGTCAGCTCGGTCTTGGGTTTGTGGGGCACCACCTTCTCGCCGGCCTGGACATAGCGCAGGACAAGACGCCGCAGATCGGTTGTGGCGCCGGCGAACTGGGTGGTATGCCGGATCGCGCCGGTGGGGCAGGCGTCGACGCAGAGCCCGCAGTACATGCATTTAGCCGCATCGATGTCGAAGCCGGTGATGAAGCGCTCCTTGGTCTCGGCATTGCGTTCGGTGGCGATCAGGATGCAGCCGATCGGACAGGTGCGCTCGCAGGCCTGGCAACCCGTGCAGAGCTTCGTCTCCACCTCAAGGATGCCGCGATAGCGCTCGGGCAGAGTTTCCTCGATAGGCTTCTCGATCTTGTCCGGCCACTGCACCGTACAGGGGCGGCGGAAAAGCCAGCTCAGCGTGACGGCCATACCCTCAAGGATGGAGGTCACACTGTCGGCTATTCTGGAGTAGTACGAAGCCATGACTATGCTGTCCTACGGCAGCCGGTACGGGGGGTACCACAGCGACTGCCCGGTCATCCTCTTGTAGTTGGCACTGTCGGCGCGATAGGCCGCAACGGCCCGGCGCAGGTAGTGCGCGAGAACCAGCAGTCCCACGGCGAGCATGCCTAGCCGTCCGAGCCTGCCCAAGGTGGAATTCCAGCCTAGGAGAAGCATCCACGTCATGGTCCCAAGTATTGATATAAATGCCATGGGTATAAGGTACTTCCAGCACAGAGTCATCATCTGGTCCATCCGTAGCCGCGGCAGCGTCCAGCGCACCTGGATGACGAAGAACACGAGCGCCAGCGTCTTGGCGGCGAAGATGGCGGCCCCCGCCAGCACCCAGTACCAGTGCGCCGCGGTTTCCGCGACACTCACGCAGGGAATACGCCAGCCACCCAAGAAGCAGACGGCCGCCACCGCGCTCATGATCCAGAGGTTCGCCCACTCGGCAAAGAAGAAGACGACGAAGCGGAAGCCGGAGTATTCGGTGCAGTAGCCCGCCACCAGTTCACTTTCCGCCTCGGGCAAGTCGAAAGGGGTACGGTTCCCTTCGGCCAGGGCGCCGGTGCAGTAGATGAAGAAGGCGATGAAGGCGAAGGGACTGTGGAAGACGAACCAGTTCCAGGGCATGCCGCCTTGCGCCGCAATGATCGACTGGGTTGAGAGGCTGCCGGACAGGAGCACGACGCAGAGGATGGCCAGGCCAACCGGGATCTCATAGGAGACGATCTGCGCCGCCGAGCGCAGGCCGCCGAAGACGGCCCACTTGGAGTTCGAGGACCAGCCGCCGAGGATGATCCCCACCACCACCAGCGTGGTGATGGCAAGGATGTAGAGGATGCCCACGTTCAGATCGGCCGCAATCAGCCGCGCGCTGAACGGCAAGGCGGCGAAGGTTCCCAGCATCCCCGCAAAGACGAGGTACGGCGCGACCCGAAACAGCATGGAGTCACTGCCGACCGGAATCAGGTCTTCCTTGGTGATGAGCTTCAGCCCGTCCGCCATGAACTGAAATAGGCCCTGCGGCCCGACGCGGTTGGGTCCGACCCGGCTCATCATGCGGGCCGCGATGCGGCGCTCCACGTAACTTGCCAGGCCGGCAAACGCCGAGGCGAAACCCAGCGCGAGCGCGGCAGCGACAACGGCGCCCACCGCGGCATAGAACCAGGGGACTGGACCCGCCCCCGCGAGGTATGTGACCAGGTCCCACATGGCTACCGATCTACCTCCGGAGCGATGACGTCGAAGCTGCCGATAAGGGCTACCAGGTCGGCGATCATGAGGCCAGGCGACAGCTTCTCGATGATCGACATGGCGGTGAACGACCCGGTGCGCACTTTCAGCCGGTAGGGCGACTCCCCACCGTCGCTGACCAGGTAGAAGCCCATCTCGCCGCGGGGCGCTTCCACGCGTACATACGCTTCCCCTGCAGGCAGCTTCAACTTGCGCGCCACCTTAGACTGTATCTCGCCCTGCGGCAACCGTTCCAGCGCTTGGCGCAGGATAGCGCAGGACTCCCGCATCTCCAAGATGCGCACGACGAAACGGTCGTAGCAGTCGCCCACGGTGCCCCGGACGCCACGGCCCAGCGGCACCTCAAAGCGGAGCTCGGGGTACACCGAGTAGGGCAGGTCGCGGCGCAGATCCCAGTCCACCCCGCTGGCGCGCAGGTTCGGCCCGACCAATCCGTAGCTGAGCGCATCTGCAGCACTGACGGGCGCCACGTTAGCCAGGCGCGCTACGAAGATCTCGTTGTTTGAGATCAGGCGATTGAACTCGTCGATCATGGGACCGAAGTGGTCCAGCCAGCGGAGCACACGGTCGGCAAAGCCCTCGGGGAGGTCGTAGCCGACGCCGCCGATGCGCATGTAGTTATAGGTCAGACGGGAGCCGCAGAGCGCCTCAATGAGGTCGTTGATGACCTCGCGCTCGCGCAGCCAGTGGACGAAGGGGGTAAAGGCCCCAAGGTCCATCGCCATGGTGCCGGTGGCCACCAGGTGACTGGCGATCCGGTTCAGTTCGCAGGCGATCACCCGCAGCCACTCGGCGCGGGGCGGCGGCGCGCTGCCCAGCAGTTTTTCGACGGCCATCGCATAGCCCTGGTTGGCGAACATGGCGGCGAGGTAGTCGAGGCGGTCGGTGAAGGGCATGTAGCCGTGGTAGGGGATCGTCTCGGCCAGCTTCTCCATGCCGCGGTGCAGGTATCCCACGTTGGGGATGGCCCGGTGCATCACTTCGCCATCGGTCACCAGCAAGAAGTTGAGCACTCCATGCGTGGAAGGGTGCTGTGGCCCCATGTTGACGACCATCTCGCCGGTGAGCGGCTGAGCGATCTCACGAAGCTGGGACAGATCCTTAAGTTCAGTTTTCACGCGGCACCTCGCTTCCCTGTGGCAGGGAGCACTCGGGGGCCGTCGGCCGCAACGGGTCAGGGCGGCTATGCGAGATGCCATGGTACTGCGTGGGGGGCTCGTAGTCCTTACGCAAGGGATGGCCCACCCAGTCGTCGGGTAACAGGAGGCGGCGGAGATCGGGGTGGCCCGCGAAGGTGATGCCGAGCAAATCAAAGCACTCCCGCTCATGCCAGTTGGCTGTCTTCCACACGCTCTCGACAGTCTGCACCCGCGGGTTGGCTCGATCCAGACTTACTTTGAGAACCAGTTCGTGCTTGCGGCGATACGAGATCAGGTGATAGACCAACTCGAAGCGGTCCTTGTAGTCGACTCCGCTCAGGCAGGACAACACCTGCAGGTCCAAGGCCGCGTCGCTCTTGCAGAAGAGGCACACCTCGAGCAGGGCCGCGGGGGTGACCTGAATGACTTCAGGGGCGGCGGCCGCCTCGGGCACGGTGACCTTGTCCGCAAACGTGGCCTTGAGTCTGTCGCAGAGAGGGCGGCTCATGACTGCGGCGCCCTCAGCGTCCGTAGCCACTTCTCTTTCATCATGAGCTGCTGCAGCTTGAGGATGGCGTCCGCCAGCGCTTCGGGGCGCGGCGCGCAGCCGGGGACGTACAAGTCAACCGGGATGACTTTGTCCACGCCTTTGAGCACGGAGTAGCTACCCTGAAAGAGACCGCCGCAGTTGGCGCAACTGCCCATGGCGATGACGTAGCGCGGCTCCGCCATCTGTTCATGGAGGAGGCGGACACGTTCCGCCATCTTGTAGGTGATAGTGCCGGCCACGATCATCAAATCGGCCTGGCGCGGCGTGGCGCGGGGCACCGCGCCGAAGCGGTCCAGGTCGGTGCGCGGGCCGCCGGTCTGCATCAGTTCGATCCCGCAGCAGGCCGAGCCGAAAAGAAGAAACCAGATCGAGGACTCCCGGCCCCAGTTCACAAACCACTCCGCGGATGTCAGTATGCATTCCATAAGAAGAGAAGCTACTCCCGCTTGCGCCCCAACTCCTCAGCCTCGTGATCCAGCCGTTTAACCCAGTCCAAGTCCCCCTTACGCCACACGTAGGCCAACCCGAGGAACAGGATCAACAGGAACATGGCCAGCTCGCCATAGGCAAGCCCGCCCTTACCGGCCTCAAGCCAACCGGCGAACACCGCCGCCACCGGATAGGTCAGGGCGATTTCCACGTCGAAGACCACGAAGATCATCGCGATAATGTAGAAGCGCGGGTTGAAGTTGAACCAGGCGTGCCCGATGGGACGCTCGCCACATTCGTACACCGACTGCTTCTCGAGGGAGGGACGCGTCGGCCTCACAAAGCGTCCGAAGAGCAGCGCGCCAAAGACAAACGCGACCGCGACCAGAAGGAACGCGCCCACCGTTGCGAACCCGAACGTGAACTCCGTCATACTCGCGCTCTCACGCTTGCCGCTGGACCGGCGCCCCGCCGCGCCTCTGGTTACACCTGTCGGCCGTACCGCGCCCCGCCTGCGGTCTGACGGGGGCTACAAAGCGACGGCTAAGATACCTACTACATTGTGGCAGTCAAGTCTGGTCGCCATTTTCGCCACGGACCGCCGCGGTCCGGGACGCGCCGTGGTTAGCCGAGAGGCGTATGCCGATCTCGACCGGCTGAGCGGCGGCCAGGTCGTCGCCGATCTCCACCAACTTCGTGCCGGGTCGTTGCTTCACCGTCACCCTCGACACCACCGGGTCGGCCGCCCACGCCACCCCCAGCGCCAGCCAGACGCTCAGAAACAAGCTACCTGTGCATGCAGGATGACCCTCTCCGTAGGCATCTCAGGGGCTCAACCGTCGTGCGCTGCGTGGCAGGATAGACGTATCCCACCGAAGTGCAACCGCGGCTCCGACGCCCCTAGGTAACGCCTCAGAATCTGTGAAGAAATGCCCACGCCGCCGTCCACAAACCACTTTACCTGGTTCATTCAGGCGCGATTCCGATACCGATTCCGCCCCCGATTCTTTCGCAGCTTCTGAGGCATTGCTCCGAATACGCCTGTGCCATTGACCCGTGGGCGTTCCCGCTTACATTCCCGGCGCTATGGGTCACCATCCGCGAGTCGAGGAAGCGTTGCACGAACTGCGGCATAAGTCGCCGCGTTCGACCTCGTTGCCGCGTTTGCGGCTGACGCGGGAGGCCTGGGAACGCTGCCGGGAGCTGCTGCAGCCGCTCTGCCTGGGGCAGGTTCTGGGGCACGTCACCCGGCACCTCGAGGTCCCCGTGGCGCCACACGATCTGCTGCTTGGCCGTATGCCGGAAGTCGTCCCGGATACCGCCGAGGAGGCGTACTTCCAGGAGAGCGTGAAGCTGCTGGGCTCGGCGCTGCCGCCCGGCTTTACGGATGGGGGTCACGAGACCTTCGATTGGGAGCGCCTGCTGGCGGTGGGGCTGCCCGGACTGGCCGCGGCGGTCGCGGCGAGCCTGGCACGAGAGCGGGCTGAGCCCACGCGAGCGCGGCAGGTGGTGTTCTTGGAAGGCATGGCGCTGGTGCTGGAGGCCATCCGGGAGTACGCCCGGCGGTCTGCGGAGTCCGCGGCCGCGGCCGGGCTGGCGGGACCGGCCGCCGCGGCGCGGGCCGCCGCCGAGTGTGCCCCGACCACCTTTCACGAGGCGCTGCAGCTCATGTGGACGGTCGGCTTCGTCTACTGCACCATGGTGTCGCGGAACCCGACCCTGACCTTCGGCCGGATGGACCAGTGGCTGTACCCCTTCTACCGGCGCGACCTCGACGCCGGTCGGCTGACGTCGGCACAGGCCGGCGAGCTCATCGAGGACTTCTACTGCAAGAACAACCTCATCCTCGGCCGCGGCGAGCACCAGATGAGCGGTGGCGGGGCGCAGAACACGGGCTGGGAGCGCAATCTGACCTACGACGCGCCGCAGTACATCGTCCTGGGCGGCGAACGCGCGCCAGGGCGGCCGGACTGCACTGAGCTCACCGATCTATTCCTGGAACGCATCGTGCCGCGCTTCGAGAACCCGTATGTGGTGGTGCGTACCTGGCCGGGCATGACGGCGGACACCTGGCGGCTGGTATGCACTCGCATGCGCCAGAATTCGAGCCTGATGGTGTACAATGACCGGGCGGTGATCCCGGCCTTCGAGCGCCTCGGTTTTTCCCGGGAACAGGCCTGCGAGTACACCATGCACGGCTGCAACTGGCCCGACCTGCCGCCCAGCCAGATTCTCGGGCGCTGCGCCTGGCAGGTGCTGCCGCAAACCCTGCTCGCCGCCCTCAAACTGGCCCCTGCGTGCAGCCGCCTCGACGAGGTGCTGACGGCGTTCCTGGAGGCCTACCGCAGCCGCATGCGCACCGAGACTGCTGCCTTCCGCCAGGCTCTGGAAGCGAATCGCGCCCAAGCGCCTGGACCGCTGGCGGTCGATGATCTCTTCCTGCGCGGCCCGATCGAGCGGGCCTGCGACAAACGGCACGGCGGCGTCGACCACGTGACCATGGCGACCACCTTCGGCAGCTTCGCGACCCTGGTGGACTCCGTGGCGGCGCTCGACGAGGTCGTCTTTCGCCGTGGCCAGGTCACTCTGGCCGAGCTGCTCGCCGCTCTGGAGGCGGACTTTGCCGAGCAGGAGCCGCTGCGGCAGATGTGCTTGCAGGCGCCGAAGTTCGGGTGTAACGACGAGCGTGCTGACCAGATCGCCGTGCGGCTGATGCAGGCGATGCACGGCATCCTCGACGAGCTGGCAATGGAGCCCGGGCGGGAGCCACTCCTCATCTGCCGTTGCATCGAGACGGATACCTCGCATATCAGCAGCGGCCGCCAGACGGGTGCCACGCCCGATGGCCGCCACGCCGGGCAACCCCTGAGCGAAAACAGCTCCCCCTCGCGCGCCGTGGCGGGAGACGGCCTGACGTCAGTACTCAACAGCCTGGCCAAACTGCCGCTGGACTGCTGCCACTCGGGCGCGCTCAACCTGCGCCTGTCGCCCTCGGCCTTTCGCGGCCGACAGGGCCTCGAGGCGCTCAGTGCGGCCCTGCGTGCTTACTTCGAGCGCGGCGGCTTGCAGGCCCAGGTCTCGATGGTCGACACCCAGACCCTGCGGCAGGCCCAGCAGCAGCCTGACCAGCACCGCGACCTGATGGTGCGCATCACGGGCTACAGCGCCGCCTTCGTGGATATGACGCCTGAGGCCCAGAATGAGATCATCCGCCGGGATGAAGTGTTGCGCTAAGCGGCTCGCGGCCGGAGCCGACCCGACGGTCAGCGGTCCCGGCAGGATGGAGCGGCCGCGGCTCGCGGCCAGAGCCGACCCGACGGTCGGCAGTCCCGGCAGGATGGAGCGGCCGCGGCTCGCGGCTGAAGGCGCAACGCACACGGCAGAGGAGGACCTGACGATGAACCGTCTCTGGTACACGACCCCGGCCGCTGAGTACAAGCACGGCCTGCCGGTGGGCAATGGCCGGCTGGCCGCCATGGTCCTGGGCGACCCAGCCTGTGAGCGCTTGGCGCTGAACCACGAGTGGCTCTGGCGCGGTTGCCAGCGCCTGCGCGAGTGTACGCCGTCCGCACACCGGTTGCCGGGCGTGCGCCAGCTCCTGCTCAATGGCAACCTTGCCGAAGGGACGCGCCAGGGCGATTGGGCCTTCGGCGGCCCCGGCGGCGCCCATCCCGACCGCTTGCCAGGCCGGGTCGACCCCTACCAGCCCGCCGCGGACCTGTTCTTTCGCCCGGATCATGGCCCGGTGGAGAACTACCGGCGGGAACTGGACCTGGACCGAGCCGTGCTGACCATCTCCTACAACGCTGGCGGCAACGCCTTCCGCCGCGAGATCATCGCCGACTGCGGCTCGGGCAGCATTCTCCTGCGCCTGCAAGCCGAAAAGCCCTTCAACGGCCGACTGACCCTGGAGAGGAAGGCCGATCCGCTGTGCTTCCTGACCCGCCAACTCGGCGCTGACGAGCTGGCGCTGGACGGGCAGTTCCACGGCGGCATCGCCTTTCGCGTCGAAGCCCGCCTGCTGCGTTGCGACGGCACTGTGCGACCCGACGGCGACGGGCTGCGCCTGGAGCAGACCCGCGAAGCGCAGATTGCCATCGCTATCGGGACCTCGGCCGGCATGCTCAGTCCGGCCGAGGAATGCCGCCGCCAGCGGCCCGGAGCGCTGTCCTGGAACGCCCTGAAGAAGAGACACGTCGACACCTGGCGAGAGGCGCGTGGCCGGGCCACGCTGAAGGTGAAGGTCAAAGACCCCGGCCTGCCCACGGACGCGCGCCTCCGCTTGGCGCGGGCCGGGCAGGCGGATGCCGGGCTGCCGCTGCTCTACTTCGAATACGGCCGCTACCTGCTGCAGGCCTCGACGCTCTTGGGCGACCTGCCGCCGAATCTGCAGGGACTCTGGAACGAAGACCTCGAGCCGCCTTGGCAGAGCGATCTGCACCACGACATCAACTTGCAGATGAACCTCTGGCCCGCCGAGGCTCTCGGCCTCGAACCTGCGGCTGAGACGCTGTTTCGGCACATCGAGCGCCAGGTGCCGCATGGCCGCAAGGCGGCCCGCGACCTCTACGGCTGCGACGGCATCTGGTTTCCGATCCAGACGGATCCCTGGGGCCGCTGCACGCCGGAGAGCTTCGGCTGGGCGGTGTGGATCGGCGCCGCGCCGTGGCTGGCCCAGCATCTCTGGTGGCACTACGAGTTCACCCTCGATGCGCAGTTCCTGCGTGAACGGGCCTATCCCGTCTTCCGCGAGATCGCCGCCTTCTACGAGAGCTACCTGGTGGAGGGCGCCGACGGCCGGTTGCAGATCGTGCCCTCGCAGTCGCCGGAGAATCGCATTGAGGGTGGCGGGCCCTACCCGGTGACCCTGTGCGTCTCGGCCGCTATGGATGTCCAACTCGCGCAGGATGCCTTGGGCTGGGCCCTGCGCAGTGCCGAAATCCTGGAGGTGGACGAGCCGCGCCAGGCGCGCTGGCGGACGCTGCTGGCGAAGCTGCCGCCGCACCAGATCGGTTCCGCCGGACAGCTCCTCGAGTGGAACCATGAGTTCAAGGAGGTCGAACCGCAACACCGACACCTGTCGCACCTCTACGGGCTCTTTCCCGGCGACCTCTTCGATCCGGAGCGGACGCCAGAGCTCTGGCAGGCCGCGCGGGTGGCGCTCGACCGGCGCCTGGCGGCGGGGGGCGGACACACCGGCTGGAGCCGCTCCTGGGTGGCCTGCCTCTACGCTCGTCTCGGGGACAGTGCCAAGGCCTGGACCCACCTGACCCACCTGATCAGCGATTTCGCCACCGACTCGCTGCTGGACCTGCATCCGCCGCGCATCTTCCAGATCGATGGCAATTTCGGCGGCACTGCGGCGGTGTTGGAGATGTTGCTGCAAAGCTATCACGGGGAACTGCATTTCCTGCCGGCGCTGCCAGCAGCCTGGCCGCAAGGGCAGGTGACTGGCCTGCGCGCCCGGGGCGGCTTCGAGGTCGACTTCACCTGGCGTCAGGGCGCCCTCGAAGGCGCGCTCATCAGGGCCACGGTGAGTGGTCCGTGTACGGTCCTGCACGGCGTCGGCCGCTATGAGGTCGCCGACGCTGAGGGCCGACCGGTGCGCGCGACCGGTGCCGGTCACCGGCTGCGCTTCCGCGTCCGGGCAGGCCAGACCTACGTCCTGGCGCCCTGTCCCGCTGCCGACAGTGGCCCAGGGCACGGTCCATGACCGCTCCGAGTGGATCCAAGCAAGCGGCTGAAGCTGCTACTCCCGTAGCGGCACCCGCGGTTCTGCCGGCCCGGTTCGGTGTACCGGCTTTCCAGCCACAGGCTGGGCCGCCCCCAGGGCGGAAGCCGGAATCCCCGCACCCCGGGACCGGCTGAAGGCGGGACACCGACCGAACCGCAAGCGGCGGTGAGGGAGAATGAAACAGCCCTGCTACTAGCGCAGCGGCAGCCGCTGTTCTGCCGTCCCGGCGCTATAGTACGCGCCTGGTTCTCCGCCTGCCGAGTCCGGATCGGGTGATTCGCGGCAGGGGAGCCGAAGCACGGGTCTGCGAGCAACGATGTGGCGGCTGATTTTCCGACGACTTATGCAGGCCGTGCCCGTCTTGCTGGCCATCTCCCTGCTTACCTTCCTGATGGTGCGTCTGGCTCCCGGCGATCCGTTCTCCGATGAGCGCCGCATGCCGGAGGACATCCGGGCCCGCCTGGAAGCCGCCTACGGCTTCGAACAGCCGCTGTGGAAGCAGTACCTGCGCCACATGACGCATCTGGTACGTGGCGACCTGCCCTCCTTCCGCTACCCCGACCGCAGCGTGCATGAGATCATCTCTGAGGCCTTCCCGGTGTCCCTTGAATTGGGCGCCCTGGCGCTGCTGGTGGCACTGCTGTTAGGCATCCCGGCGGGAGTGCTTGCCGCGGTCCGCCGCAATACCTGGCTGGACCACCTGCCTATGTCCGTGGCCATGTCCGGCATCTGCCTGCCCGGTTTCGTGCTTGGGCCGCTGCTGATTCTGGTGTTCGCGCTGAAGTTGGGCTGGGTCAATCCCCTAGGCTGGGACGAGCCGGCGGACCGCATCCTGCCTGCCCTGACGTTGGGGCTGTACTACGCTGCCTACATCGCCCGCCTGGCCCGCGGCGGCATGCTCGAGATCCTGTCGCAGGACTTCATGCGCACGGCGCGGGCCAAGGGTTTGCCTGGCTGGCAGGTGGTGGTGCGGCACGGCTTACGCGGCGGACTGCTGCCGGTGATCACCTATCTCGGTCCCGCCAGCGCCGGGCTGCTGACCGGCTCGTTTGCGGTCGAAACCATCTTCTTCATCCCCGGCCTCGGCAGGTTCTTCGTCACCGCCGCCTTCAACCGCGATTACACCATGGTGCTGGGCACGGTGATGTTCTACGCCGTGGTCATTGTCCTCCTCAATTTGGCGGTGGACGTCGTCCACGTGTGGCTTGACCCGAGACTGCGTGATGGCAAGGCAACCTGAATTCAGCGCTGGCCCCCGCCCGGACGCCGCGCCGCCGCCGGTGCGGCGTGCCTCGTTGTGGCGCGACGCCTGGCGGCGGCTGCAGCGCAACCGCATGGCCGTGGTCGGCCTGGGAGTGTTCGTGCTCCTGACCCTGGCCTGTCTTGTCGGCCCCCGGTTGAGCCCCTACTCCTACTCTGCCACGGACCTCGCCTACGGACCTTGCCCACCAAGCTGGCGCCACTGGTTCGGCACCGACACCCTCGGCCGGGACGCGCTCACCCGGGTGCTGTACGGCGGGCGGGTATCGCTGGCGGTGGGTTTCTTGGCCACCGCGGTCTCCATGTTCATTGGCGTGCTCTACGGCGCTGTATCGGCCTATGCCGGCGGGCGCGTGGACGGCTTTATGATGCGGCTGGTCGATGTGCTCTACGCGCTGCCCTTCACCGTCTTCGTCATCCTGCTCATGGTAGCCTTCGGGCAGGACATCCGGCTGTTGTTTGTGGCCATCGGCGCGGTGCAGTGGCTGACCATGGCCCGCATCGTGCGGGGTCAGGTTTTGAGCCTGCGCCAGCGTGAGTTCGTGGAAGCGGCCGTGTGCCTGGGTCTGAGTCCGGTCCGCATCGTGCTGCGGCACGTCATCCCCAATGTGCTCGGCCCCGTGGCGGTCTACGCCACTCTGACTGTGCCCGCCGTCATGCTGCTCGAGGCCATGCTCAGCTTCCTGGGACTGGGCGTGCAGCCGCCCATGAGTTCCTGGGGTGTCATGATCCAGGAGGGTGCGCAGAAGATGGAGGCCTATCCCTGGCTGCTCATCTTCCCTGCCGCCTGCTTTGCGGCGGCCCTGTTCTCCCTCAACTTTGTCGGTGATGGCCTGCGCGACGCGCTCGACCCACGCTCTGCCGAGGACTGAACGAATGCCCTTGCTCGAGGTCCAGAATCTGGCCGTACACTTTCACACGCGGGACGGCGTCGTCCGCGCCGTGGAAGGCGTCTCGTTCAGCCTGGACCGGGGCGAGACGCTCGGCATCGTGGGCGAGTCGGGCTCGGGCAAGAGCGTGACCTGCCTGGCGCTGCTCGGGCTCATTCCCTGCCCGCCGGGACGCCTGGAGAGCGGCCGGGCGCTGTTTGACGGCACGGATTTGCTCTCCTGCGGCGAACGGCAATTGCGGCAGGTGCGCGGTCGGCGCATCGGCATGATCTTCCAGGATCCCATGACCGCTCTCAACCCCTACCTGCGGATCGGGACGCAACTGGCCGAGCCGCTGACCTGCCACGGCCGGGTCAGCCGCCGCGAGGCGTGGGCGCGCGCCGAGGCGGCCCTCACCGAGGTCGGCCTGCAGGACGCCGCGGCCCGAGCGCGCTGCTTTCCGCACCAGTTATCCGGCGGCATGCGTCAGCGCGTCGTGATTGCGATGGCCCTGATTGCCCAGCCGGACCTGGTCATGGCCGACGAGCCGACCACCGCGCTCGACGTCACGGTCCAGGCGCAGATTCTCGACTTGATGCGCGGCTTGCAGCGGGCCCGGGGCTCCGCCATGATCCTGGTCACCCATAACCTGGGCGTGGTGGCCGGGGCCTGCGACCGGGTGGCGGTGATGTACGCCGGCCGCCTGCTGGAGACGGGGAGCGTCGCAGCGGTCTTTCAGCGCCCGCTCCATCCCTACACGCAAGCGCTGTACCGGGCCCTGCCCGTGCCCAGCGCCCGCGGCGCCGATCTCTATACCATTCCCGGCCAACCGCCGCGGCTGACGCGGGCTGAGCCCGGCTGCCCCTTTGCCCCGCGCTGTCCCGCGGCCACGGCCATCTGCGCTGCGCCCCTGGGCCTGGTCGAGGTGGTGCCGGGTCACTGGACTGCTTGCGTCCGCATGCAGCGGGGAGAGCTCTAGCCCCATGCCCACTCCCGCACACGTCATCAGCATCCCGGCCGCACCGTCGGGGGCTACCGGCAGGGCCGACGCGCCCTGTCTGGAGGTGCAGGATCTGCGCGTCAGCTTCCGGCTCGAGGATGGCACCCTGGTGCAGGCCGTGCGCGGCGTCTCGTTCGCCCTGCAACGCGGGGAGATCCTGGGTCTGGTGGGCGAATCTGGCTGCGGCAAGTCTACCGTGGCGCGGGCTTGCGTGGCGTTGACGCGGCTCAGTGGTGGCGATGTGCGGCTTGGTGGCGTCTCCCTGCCGGGGCTGCCGCCCCGCGAGCGTCGCCGCCTCCGACCGGACCTGCAGATGGTCTTCCAGGACCCCTATGGATCCCTCAACCCCCGCATGACCGTCGAGGAAACGCTCTCCGAGGCCATCCGGGTGCGCCAGCCGCTACGTGGCGAGGCTCTGCGCGAGGCGGTCTGCCGCCTGCTGGCCGAAGTGGGGCTGAGTGCAGAGCAGACGCCGAAGTATCCGCATGAGTTCTCCGGCGGTCAGCGCCAGCGCATCGCCATCGCCCGGGCCCTGGCCACGGAACCCCAGGTGGTGATTGCCGATGAACCCGTCTCCGCCCTGGACGTCTCCATTCAGGCGCAGATTATCAACCTGCTCCGCCGCCTGTGCCGTGAGCACAACCTGGCCATGCTGTTCATCAGCCACGATCTCGCCGTGGTGCAGGTCCTGGCAGCCCGCGTGGCGGTGATGTATCTGGGCCGGATTATGGAGACCGGCCCCGCCGACGCCGTGATGGCACGGCCGGTGCATCCCTACACCCGCGCCCTGGTGAGCGCCATCCCCGACCCTGACCCGGAGCGCGAGCGTAACCGCCAACGCATCCTGCTCACGGGCGACCTGCCCTCGCCGATCCGGCCCCCGGTCGGCTGCCCGTTTCACACTCGCTGCCCGTGGGCGGCCGACGCCTGCGCCCGCACC
The DNA here is from genome assembly GCA_903834675.1 of uncultured Victivallales bacterium. The sequence goes on from CAILKC010000008.1 coordinate 31,850, forward strand.
GAACCCGCCCTGACGCCCGTCAGCGCCGGCCGCCTCGCGGCCTGCCTGCGCCTCGCCGACATCCCGCCAGCGTAGCCACTCCCAACCGAAAAACCCTGGAGATGCGGTGGGGGGCCACCGCCGCGCCTGAGGCCAGGCGCCTCTCCAGAATGCCCGGTGGAGATGCGGTGGGGGGCCACCGCGGTCTGGTGGAGATGCGGTGGGCTCCACCGCCGCGCCTGAGGCCAGGCGTCTCTCCAGGGGAATGGAGCGGCCGCGGCTCGCGGCCACTGCCGACCCGACGCTTGGCGGTCCCGGGGATTGGAACCGGTGGTGCCGACCCGGTTCGGGGTGTGCTCTACACTAGACGGGACTCGCCCGCGCCAGTAAGGTAGGTGTTGGTGGTGGGCGACAGCAAGATGCCGGTGGCAGGCCGACTGCCGCGGGAATGGCGTTCGGCTTGAGCGCGATCGTGAGACTGGATATGGCGGTACCGATGAGCACGGCCAACACCTACGACTCAGCAGTGCTTGACGAGGCGGTTCAACGGATCGTCCGTAGCGTGCGACCGCGGCGCATTATCCTGTTTGGCTCGGCCGCACGTGGCGACATGGGGCCGGATAGCGACATCGACCTGCTCGTGGTCGTGCGGGACGGCGTGCATCGGCGGCGCACCGCCCAGACGCTGTACCGCAGCCTCATGGGGTTGGGGTTCGCCACGGAACTGGTCATCGCCACAGAGGGTGACTTGCGCGACTTCGGCGACGAGGCGTCATTCGTGTTCCGCGCCGCCTTGCACGAGGGGAGGGAGCTCTATCATGCCGTCGCCTGATGCGATCCCCGGCTCGGCGCGCGAATGGCTCGCCCGGGCCCGCGGCGACTTGGCCTTGGCCAGGGCGCCGTTGCCCGAGGGCGCCTTCCTCGACGATCTCTGTTTCCACGCGCAACAGGCGGAGGAGAAGGCGATCAAGGCCGTGTACCGGGACCGCGGTTGGCCGTTCCGCTACGTTCACGTGATCGAGGAGTTGCTGACCGGCCTGAAACAACACGGCGTGGCCATTCCGCCCGAGCTCGAAGAGGCCGTGATCCTCACGGGCTACGCCACCACGGGTCGTTATCCGAGCCGCGAGGAGCCGGTCACGCCCGAGGAGCATGCCGAGGCCGTAGCGCTCGCCGAGCGGGTGGTGGCCTGGGTGGTTGGCGTCACGGGCAACCCCCCGAGGTGAACTTACCGGCCGCCCAGTGGAACGTGGCCGTATGCCGCGGCCGGGATACGGAGATCCCGGCTTCCAGGGGCGGGCCGGCCATACCGATATGCGAACTGCGGTTCCACCTCTCGACCCTCTGCGGTTCTCATACAAGCGAGAAACATCTATGGGTGTCCTGATGGCCATACTTACTTCAGCGCGAGTGACACACCGGGGGCTCTGGCTGGCGGCCTGTCTGGGCGCCGCCCTCTGCCTGGGAGAGCTGACCGTGGACGACTTCAGTAGCCTCGCCGCCTGGCGGCCGAACCCCGACGGTGGCAATGCGCCCCAGATCTCGTCGGCGCCGGATGGCGTCAGCGGTCCCTGTCTGCGGCTGCAGTACCGCGATACGGAACCGCACTGGGGCAATGTGACGCGTGACGTCACCATGCCGCCGGAAGCTACCGGCCTGAGCTTCAAGATCCGTGTGCTCGCCGCGACCCCTTCGACGGCCCTGCACGTGTGGCTGTTCGAAGCCGACGGCGACGCCTACATGGTGCGGGTTCAGCCGGAGGCCAATGAACTGCATGCCCTGGGCGCGGGCTGGCACACGGCCACGGTGCCGTTTGCCGCGCTGAACTACCAGCCGCGCGGCGACAAGACGCGCGCCTTTCTGACCATCAACCGCCTGGTGTTGGGCTGCAATTTCGGCGATCTGGACATTGCGGTGGACGATCTGCAGTGGGTTATGCAGGCGCAGGGCACCATGGCGCTGCCCCGCAGCGCCTCGGCGCCGACTCTGGAACGCGGCCCGGCCGGGGCGGTGGCCATCCTGTCCGAGCCGAGCTTTCCCGTGCGGCCGTCCCACGCCAAGCCGGAGCATCTCGCCGAACTCTTGCGCGAGGCTGGCTTTGGGGTGACGCTGCTACGGGCTGGCGAGGTCTGCGACCCCGCGGTGCTGCGCCGCGCGGCGGTGGACGTACTGCTGGTTCCCTGCGCCCCCTTTTACCCCCAGGAGGGCCGCGCGGCTCTGCTGGGGTTCCTGCGCGAGGGCGGCGCCTTCGTCGCGCTGGGCGGCTACGCCTTCGATGACCTGGTGGTCCCGAGCGTCGACGGTTGGCGGGCGGTGAATCCGGCCGTGACCGCGGCCGAGATGGACAACCACAAGCAGCCCACCACGGCCATCAATACTCGCACCGGCAAGCCGGGGGACACCATGGGGCTGAACCCCGAGCAGATCGGGGTCTTTGATCCCTCCTACGAACTGCGCCGCGCTGTCGCTCTCCGCGCCGCGCCGGGGCAGCACATCCTGGACGCCGACTGGCACTCCGACACCCCGGTCCAGGGCTTCGCGGCGATCGCCATGACCGGCAGCAACAGCCCGGTGTTTCCCGATGTCTATGGCCGCTGGATGCCCCTGGTTCAGGCGGTCGACTGCTTTGGCCGCGAGCGCGGTTCGGTCCTGGCTCTGGTGCAGAACTACGCCGGTCCCTACGCGCACGCCGGCTGGGCTTTCTGCGGGGTCACCGACCAGGACCTCTTCGACGGCCGCTTCCCGGAACTGGACCGCGCTCTGGTCGAGGCCACCCGGCGCTTGGCGGCGCCGACCTTCCTGCACTCGCTGCGTACGAACCTGGCCTGCTACCGTCAGGGCGAGGAGGTCGTTGTCACCGTCCACGCTCGGCTGCCGGTTGGGGTCGTCGGCACGGTGCGTCTGGACGTCGACGGCATCGCTATCGGTGAGCTGGCGGCGGCGGCGGGTGACCAGGCGCTCTCGGCAACCTGGAAACCGGCAGCTTTCGGGCGTGACCTTTGTCGCGTCCGAGCCGTCCTTGAGGTCGGGGGCAAGCCCGTGGACGAAATGAGCACCGCCTTCGCCGTCTGGGACGAGGCCGTGCTGCGCGCCGGCCCGGCCGTGACCCAGAAGGGCAATCTCTTCGAGTACCGCGGGGTGCCGACCTTCCTGAGCGGCGCCAATCAGACGGGCATGATGTGGTACTCGGGCAACGAAGACCCGCTGGTCTGGAAACGCGATTTCGAGCAGATGGGAGACTACGGGCTGAACCTGCTGCGCGTCCTGCATTTCTCGCCGTTCGCCAAGGAAGGTCAGGCCGCCAAGAGCTCGAGGGACCCGCTCGATCTGCGCCAGCAGCCCGTGACCACGCAGCGGCAGACCGATGCCATGGTGCAGCTCGCCCAGCAGCACGGCGTGGCGGTCTTCCTGACCCTGCACGACTGGATGCCGGTGGAACTCAGCGCCGAGGGACTTGAAGCGCAACGCCAATGGGCCGCCTTCTGGGCCGGACGCTACCGCGATGTCCCCGGCATCTTCTACGATATCCAGAATGAGCCCAGCGTCGGCATCCCGGACAACGCCGACACTCGCGTCCTGGCCGAAGCCTGGCTGACGCAGCGTTATGGCAGTCTGGAGAAAGCCAAGGCAGCCTGGGGCTGTCCCGCGGAGCAGCCTCTGCCGCTCACCCTCAACCGCGCCGCCGCCTGGGACAGTTTGCCGTCGCGCGACCTGGATCGCTTTCGCGCTGAGCTGTTCAAACGTTGGACGGCCGCCAACCTCTCCGGCGTGCGGGCCGGCGACCCGGGCGCTCTGGCGACCGTCGGCCACCTGCAGAATCAGACCGCGGCGGACAAGCTGGTCGGAGCGGAGGGGCTGGACTTCACCAACACCCACTTCTACGGCGCTGTGGGCGAGTACCGCGCCATCCTCAAGCTCATCGACCGGCGCTTTGAGGGCAAGAGTTTCTCGCTGGGCGAATTCGGCGCCCGCGAGGCCCACGATGCCCGGGTCAACGGCCAGACCGGCGATCCCGCCGAGCGCTCGGTGCCGTACTTCCTGGCCGTCGGCCACTACGCCCTCGGTATGGGCGCTTCGTTTGTCGCCTGCTGGGACTGGAAGGACTTCCGCGACTGCGTCTTCCCCTGGGGCGTCACCCATGCTGACCTGGTCGCCAAGCCGGTGCTGGAGGCGTACCGTAACCAGTCGCTGCTCTTCCGTACGGCCAGACCGCGTTACGAGCCCCCGGAGCTGGTCCTGCTCATCCCAGACAGCCTACGATTCGGCCCGAAGACGAACGAGATCCATGCGGCGCTGGCCCGGGCCACCTCCTGGCTCATGGGCTGCAATGCGCCCTTTGGCGTCATCAACGAGGAGTCCCTCGAGCGCCTGCCGACGAGCTGCCGGGCCATCGTCTGGCCCATCCCCTACTGCCCGACCGATGATAGCTTCGCCCGCGTCCGCCGTTTCGTCGAGTCTGGCGGGGCGCTGCTGCTGACCGGCGACGTACGCTTCGGCGAAGACCGCCAACCCACCCGGAGCGGGCGCCTGCAGGAGCTCGGCCTGAGCGCCACGTCAGCACCCCGGCCGCCCTTCCCTGCTGATGGCACGCTGGCGCGCGGCGCCGCTACGGCAGCTTGCGGCAAGGGCACGGTGAGCTGGGTGCCGTTCCCGCTCGAGTTGGACAGCGGCGCCGCCGGCGGCGCTGTGTACCGGGAGTTTCTGGACCGCGTCGGTATCGCCCGCCTGCATCTCGAGCCGGACGACGGTTCGGTACATGCCTTCGAGGTTCCCTTGCAGGAGGGTCGTGCCTTGGTGCTCTACAACGACACCGCGGCCCGCCGCAGCATCGCGGTCGCCGGATCCACCCTGGCGCGGCGGATCGAGGTGGAGCTGGACGGCGGGGGCAGTGGTTTCGTGCTGATTCGTGATGGCCAGGTGCTGGCCGCCGAGGCACAGGGCAGGCTGACGGTCGATGGGCGAGTCATCCTGCAGGCCGAGGGGCGCCAGGCAGTACTCGCCCTCGACGGCACCGACCTGGCCGCCAGCAAGGTCCTGCTGGTCTTGCCCTTTGGCCCGGGAAAAGCGATGATCCCAGGTGTCGCGGGCGCTCCGGCCCCCAGCGTCGAGATCGGCGAGTTCCGCGCAGGGCGCTGGCACCCGCTGGGCAGTGAGGCGCTACCCGCGGCCGACCCGCGCGCGCTTGCCGTCGACGCCAGCGCGCCCTTCGACCTGCGGCTCGTGGCAGCTCCCGACCGCCTGGCCGAAGCGCGCCGTGCCGCCGAACACCTCCTCAGCCGCGAGCCATAACTTGACCGCGTCCTGTCCGCCGCTGGGCGTGGACGCTTTGGACTGCGGCGGCAGAGGCTCGCCGTGGCGAGTCGCCGACGCCGCTTTGGCTGACACGCATGGCACCGGCAACGCGCTCCAGCCAAAGCGGTGTCGCGGTCGCCTGTGGCGGACTTGCCACCGCACATGGGGAAGCTGTCGACCCTAAACAGCCTCGCTCGGTTCGCCATCAGTCCAACCCAAGCTGAACCCGGATGGCCCGCTCGACCGCGGCCAACTCGGCCTGGGAAAGACAGCCGAACCGCTCAAGCAACCGCGACCAGACTTCACCTCGGCTCATCGCGGACCTCCCCCGCCAGGTTCTCTGCCCATTCCAGTGCCTCCCCCTCGCGGACCTCGTCGGCGGCCATCGCGCGGTAGCCTTCGGTCAGATCGGCCGAGATGACATGCGGGCGAACCAGCTCCTCGATGAAGTGGCTGATGCGACGGCGCCCAACGGTCTTGTAGAGGCCGCGGTAGACCCCCTCGTCAACGGTGATGGTCAACTTCTTCTGCATATCATCGCATCCTGCACGTGTTCTATACGCATTTCATGGGACGGAAGCAGCACCCTGTCAACTCCCCATCCCGTGGCAGGCAGCAGTTCAGATCAATACTCGAGATTGGCGCCGAACTCCGGGGTCTCACCCTTCTTCACCGCTGCCGTCCAAGCGGCGAGCCGCTCCGCGCCCATCTTCCAGAACCTGCCGCAGCGCGTGAAGTACTCCAGGACGACGTCCTTCTCGCCCTTGGCCAGGAGGTCCTTGGCCAGTTGCATATTGGGGCCGAAGGAGTTCATCTGCGGCGAGCCCTTGTTGTCGGCGGAGGCGAGCAGGCGTTTCTTCGCTTCGGCGACATTGCCTGCCGCCAGCGCGATCCGGCCGAGCACCTGGTTCGCGTCCTGGATCGCGTTACCGTAGTTCCAGTCGTTCGGGTACTTCGGCGCGAGGAGTGCCAGTTCGTCCGCGAGCTTCCGGGCCTCGGCGGTCTTTCCTGCCTTCAATGCGTTCTTGGCAGCGCGGTTCAGGGCGCAGAACCGTTCGATCTCCGTCGTTGCCGCACTCAGGTCACCCTGGACGATCTTCATCGTGCGCTCCTGCTCCGCCGCCGTGGCGTTCTTCTCCTCCGCGCCTTGGGAAGGTAGAACCGCGGCCAGCATGCCCGCCAGAATGACGCCCCCAAACACCGTGGCTTTCATGTAACGCATCCTCCTTTACCGCAACTCTGGTCCCGGCCGCTGTGACGTGCTATGATGTGGGCGGCACGTTTCGGAATATACGACCACGGCTACGTCGCTGCCTCTACTCCATCCTGGAACACCGTGGTGGCGGCACGGGCTGCAACAACTACGGCGAGCGACCGCTGCGCAGGGCAGACTGAGTTCGCTTTGGAGGACCCGGTGATGAACAGAGGCAAGATTGTGGCCGCGGTGAAGACCGGGCGCATCCTGGTATCGGACGGCGCCTGGGGGACGTTTCTGCAGCAGAAGGGTCTGCAGCCGGGCGAGTGCCCCGAGCTCTGGTGCGTCGAGCGTCCGGCCGAGGTGCTGGACATTGCCCGGAGCTACGTGGTGGCGGGGGCAGACCTGATCGAGTCGAACAGTTTCGGCGGCAGCCGCTGCAAGCTTGAGCACTACGGGCTGGCGGCGCGGGCGACCGAGATCAACGAGGCCGCGGCCCGCATCTCACGCCAGGCGGCTGGCAGCCAAGCCTGGGTGATCGCCTCCGTGGGGCCGACCGGCAAGTTGTTGCTCATGGGCGACATCACCGAAGCGGAACTCTACGGCGTCTTCAGGGAGCAGTGCAAGGCTCTGGAACAGGGCGGCGCCGACGGCTTGTGCATCGAGACCATGATGGCCGCCGACGAGGCCGCCATCGCCGTGCGTGCGGCGAAGGAGAACACCGCCTGCGAGGTCATCTGCACCTTCACCTTCGACCGCACCGTCCACGGCGACTACCGGACCATGATGGGCACCACCCCCGCCGCCGCCGCCCAAGCCGTCCTCGAGGCCGGCGCGGATATCATCGGCACCAACTGCGGCAATGGCATCGAACGCATGATCGACATCGTCCGTGAGATGCGCGCCGCGGCGCCACAAACACCCATCCTGGTGCATGCCAACGCCGGTCTGCCCAGGAACCTCAACGGCGTCGATGTCTTCCCTGAGACGCCGACGGATATGGCCGCGCAAGTCAAGGCCATCGTGGCGGCTGGGGCCAACATCGTCGGCGGCTGCTGCGGCACCACCCCGGATCACATCCGGGCCATTAAGCGGGCGCTCACGGCCTGAGTTAGACCGCTCCGGGCATACCCATAGGCAAACTGCGGGTTGCAGACAGGCAAGAAAACGCCGCCGACCGGGTGGGTCGGCGGCGCGACGTGCCGCTCACCGCTGACGGGCTGAGGTCAGCGGTCTGGTGCTCAGATCGTTTTCGTCTTCTTGGCCTTCTTCTCTTGGCGCTTCTCTTTCAGCGTCTTCTTGGGCTGTTTCTTGGCATCTTTCTTGACGTCTTGGGACTTGGCCATGGGTCACCTCTTGCTTCGTTTCCCCGGTCTCTGACGGCGTGTGCCTGATGATCCCGGAGCCCCGCGACCTGTCGTTCAAGGCCTGCCGGCCGACCCCAGTTCACCGCACCCGTTATGAATGTACCGAGAAAGGAGCCTGCCTGCAAGCGCTGGCGGCGTAATGGGCGCAGGTCAGTTCCGTAGGGGCACCTGCCCGGCATGGCGGGGCGCTGGTCGGTTCTGGGGTGGTCGTCGCGATGGGGATACGGCGGTGACCGCCGGCTCCAGGGCGGGACGGCGCGAGGCGGATTAGGACGGTCGGGCCGAGCGCTGCTCCACGCCTGGCGCCCGTCTGGCGCCCGGCGGACTAGAGATGCCGTCCCTGAGCGTCTCTTGAAGCGGCTCGGGTTGGTCCCCATTGTTCCTGCGTCAGTCTGCCTGGAGAAGGTCTGCGACGAAGGGATTGTCCGGACCCAGGAGTTCGACCCTGACTCCGTAAGCGGAACGAAAGGCGGCGCTTCCGGCGCGGCGTGGATGCCACTTGGTCTCGAACGCGCGCAGGCCGGTCTCGGCCTTGACCACCAGGTCCACCTCCGCCTGCGTGCGCGACCGCCAGAAAAACAGCTCACAGGGCGAACCCAGCAGGGCGTTGCGTTTCGCCATCTCGGCGATCACCCAGTTCTCCCACAGGGGGCCGATGTCGGGGCGGAATTCCTCTGTCGAGAAAGCATTGAGCAAGGCGTTGCGGATGCCGGTGTCCCAGAAAAACACCTTCTGGTTCTTCGAGATCTCCTTGCGCGGGTTGGTGCTGAAGGCCGGGAGTCGGAAGATGACGAACGTCTGTTCGAGGAGAGCCAGGTAACGCTCGACCGTGGGGCGTCCCATCTGCAGTTGCGTGGCCAACTCATTCACCGAGACCTCGTTGCCTGCCTGATGCGCCAGCAGGAGCAGGAGGCGGCGGATCAGGTCCGGGGTCTTCACCAGGCCCGTCTGCAGGATGTCTTTCCAGAGGTAGTCCGAACTGAGTTCGCGCAGCAGACGACGCGGATCGGCCGAAAGCACCACCTCCGGGTAACCGCCGAAGGCAAGCCGCTGGAGCAGGAAGGCCCGCAAGGGCGCGGCGAAATGCTGGCGCAGCGTGGCGCGGTCAAACCCGGACTGGCCCCAGTCCTGGGACTGCAATGCCTCGCCAAACAGCAGCGGCGGCAGCACCAGCTTGTGGTTGCGCCCGGTCAGGCTTTCCGCCATCTGGTCGAGAAGATCAAGGGAAGAGGAACCGAGAAGCAGGATGCGAGTGGGCACTTTGGCGTCGTGCCAGCCCTTCACGATCCGGGCTGTCTCCGGCAGGCGCTGGGCCTCATCGAGCACCAGTACCCGGGGCGCGCCGAGAGAACGCAGCGCCTCCAAAGGCGGCAACGAGGCCGCCGCCAGGAACCGCGCCTTATCGATCTCCACATCGAAGTTGAGGAACTCGACGCCCTCACCCTGTACCACCTGCTCGACGAGAGTCGTCTTCCCAACCTGGCGGGCCCCCAGAAGGAGGGTCACCTTGCCGCTGGCCAGGGCACTCCGCAGATCGTCTTCCGCCTCCCGTTTGAGGTACATGCATACAGAATAACCGGTCAATATGTATAGTACAAGGTAAGATTAGTGCGAACCTGAATTAGGTCGCGGGAAAGGGGCCGTCCCTGCCGTTGTTGTTCCAACTGCTCCACGCCTGGCGTCCGTCTGGCGCGAGGCGGACTAGCGATGCCGTCCCTGGCCGGGTCTTCCGCCCGTAGGGCGTGGAGGTCGGCGGGCCGTCATGCCAGAGGGCAGGACTTCCGCCGTCTCCCGTCGGCAGGGTACTGAGTCCCGGCAAGGACGGGACTCTTTGGACTGCGGCGGCTGGACGCCGCTTTCGAGCGGGCTTCGCACGCTCAAGGTGTCGAGCCGAGCCGCGGTGGCAGAAAGCTGCGTCAAGCCGCAGGCAGTCCAAAGCTCGGCCTGACGGCCAGCGCAGTAGAATACTGAGTCCCGGCAAGGACGGGACACTTTGGACTGCGGCGGCTGGACGCCGCTTTCGAGCGGGCTTCGCACGCTCAAGATTCCTTACCTTGACGCCGAGGCGCAGCTACCGCGCTGGGCAGCGCCAGCCGTGGTCAGGCCAGCCAGAGTCGGGAGGATTGCTCGGTGCAAAGACCCGCCGTGGCGGCGTGGGGTATCCCGTGGTCAGCGTGATGCCGACGTGGGCCTGGCGGCGATCCGGGCCGCCTCGGCGAGGGCAATCTCGATCAGCTTGGGGATGAGGCGCTCGACGGTGTCGGAAAGCCCCAGTCCGAGGCTGATCACTTCGGGTTGCACCCCGAGCACCAGGGTCTGGCGCGGGGCGCAGCCGAGCGTCCGTGCCATCTTCAGAGTCTCCAGCAGGCCGAACTCGTGCAGCGACAAGGGCGTCTCGATGGCGGCGAGCAACTCCTCGGCATCGCACCAGGTGAGGGTTCCCGGGGCGTCGCCACCGTCCGCGGCGTCGATCACGATCACGGTATCGCGGTCCGCCACATGATCGACGAGGTTGCAGCCCGAGGTGCCGCCGTCAAGGACCTCCAGGTAGTCCGGCAGGGTCATCTCGGCCAGGCGTTCGACAGTGCGTACGCCGATCCCCTCGTCGTGCATGAGGATATTGCCGATGCCGATGATGATGATCGGTTTCCGGTCCAAGGCCGAGTCCTTCCTGGAGAGAGCACCCATCGGGGGCGGAACCTCGCAGTTCCGCCCCCGATGGGGTTGGGGTTGTGCCGACCCCGGTACAGGTCAGCGGTCGTCCCGAGCACTGGTCGAGAGTCTGACCGACTTCGTCAGCGACACTCTACCCCCCACGTACTCGAAGTCGAGCAGCAGGTTTACCGTGCCGGAAAGCGTGCGCGGACTGGAGCTGGTCAGGCGCAAGGTCGGGTTGAGTTGGGCGCCGGCCGCGAGGTTTCCCAGGACCACGTTGCGGACCTCGTAACGGTCCAGCCGCGCTCGCGCCAGCTTCAGGCTCCTGGCCTCGCCCGGGCCCCGATTGCGCAGGCTGAGGGTCACCTCGTAGGTGCTGCCGACGCGGCGCGCCGTGGCGGATTCGATGCTCAGTACCGGTTTTCCGGTGCTAACGGCGCGGATGGTGATCGTCACCGTAGCCGGGGCACTGGTGACGCTGCCATCGTTGGCGCGGTAGGTGAAGGTATCCGTGCCGACGTAGCCAGTCGTCGGGGTGTACGAGAACGAGCCGTTCGGGTTCAGCGTCAGTGTGCCGTGGGCCGTTGCGGTCGCGGACACGGCGGTCAGGGCGTTCCCGTCGGCATCCGTGTCATTGGCAAGGACGCCGGGCGCAGCGCTCGAGAGGGTCGTGTTCTGGTTTAGGCTGTAGGCATCTGCCACGGCCACGGGAGCGCGGTTCACGGCTCTGACGGTGATCGTCACCGTGGCCGGAGCGCTGGTGACGGTGCCATCGTTGGCGCGGTAGGTAAAGGTGTCCGTGCCGACGTAGCCGGCGGTCGGGGTGTAGGAGAACGAGCCATTCGCATTCAGCGTCAGTGTGCCGTGGGCCGTTGCGGTCGTGGGCACGGCGGTCAGGGCGTCCCCATCGGCATCGGTGTCATTGGCAAGGACGCCGGGGGCGCTGGTCGCCAGAACCGTGTCTCGGTCTACGCTGTAGGCATCCGCCAGCGCCAGCGGGGCCGCATTGCCGCCCCCCGGGCCAGCACCTTCCGCCGCCGCTGCCAGGCGGAAGCCGATGAATGCCGACTCCAGGGTCGGCAGTTCGCTGTCCCGGTAAGCCGCTTGCAGGAGCAGAACGTAGTCTTTCCAGGAACCGCCGCGGATGACCCGCTCCGCGTCGACCTCGGTGTCGGTCCATTCCCACACATTTCCGGCCTGATCGAAGGTGCCGTAAGGACCTGCGGAACCGGGGTAAGACCCCACCGGCGTGACCCCGCCCACGACGCCGTCATAGTTTGCGCTGGCCGGGTTGGCGGTGGGGGCTGCCGCCAGCGGCGCCGTCATGCTGCCGGTGGGGTACTCCCAGTAGACGGCGGTGGGGCCACTGTCGGAGTAGTAGGCCGCCTTGTACCATTCATCCTCGCTGGGCAGCCAGAGGCGCGCGTCGGGGTGTCGTGGTCCGGCTGCCGTGGCTCCCGTCAGGGTGTAAGCGCCGTCCTCCGTGGTGGCGGCGTTCTGCGTTCCGCTGGGCTGGCCGTTGTGGAGCCAGTTGGCAAAGCGCACCGCGTCATACCAACTCACTTGGGTAACGGGTAGATTCGGCGAACTGGTGGTGTAGCGGTAGGCGCCCGCCGCACCGGTCCGGGTGATGGTCATGGCCGGATTGTAGAGAGCGTAGGTATCGGTGGCGGCCACGGCATTCAGGAAGGCCGTGTACTGGGCGTTGGTCACTTCGTAGGTGCCGATGCGGTAGTCGTTGGCGACGGCGCCGTGTCCAAAGATGTCCTGGGGATTCTGCGGACCGGGAACCGTGACCAACGCGGGCGGCAGCGCCAGGGCAGCCACGCCGAAAAGCAGTGTCGCCGAGAGCACGCCCCACAGGTGGGCAAGCCGCGGCCTGACGGGGGTTCTGAACGTGTTCATTCGATGGCCTCCTTATGCTGGGGAAATCCCGTCAGTTCGTTGCGGTGGTTAGACCTGCCTGGACGGTCGTCAGGCGACGGGCCTGCGGCCCCGGGTGGACCAGGTGTACGGAGCACGCCAGGCAGGGGTCGAAGGAGTGTATCACCCTCAGCACCTCGACCGGTTGCGCGGCATCGGCCACCGGCGTGCCGAGCAGGGCCTGCTCGATGGCGCCCATCTGCTCCATATCGTCGCGGGGGGATGCATTCCAGCCCGTCGGCGTCACCATCTGGTAGCGGCTGATCTTCTGGGCGCCGATTCCCACCCAATGTCCCAGGGCGCCGCGGGCCGCCTCGGTGAGGCCGATGCCGACGGCCGTAGTCGGCGTCATGGACGACTTGTAGACCGCGCCGCCAGGCGCCAACTGGTTCAGCCAGCCGTCCATGGCATCGGCGACCTTACGGGCCTCCAGAGCACGGGCCAGGATGCGGTCCATGACCGAGATGCCGACGCGGTAGTCGTTGTTGACCCACATGCGCGCCAGCGGTCCGACCTCGTGTACCGTGTCCTGGTAACGCGGCGCCTTGATCCAACTGTATCCGGCGGCCTTATCGGCACTGGGCTCGGTGACGCCGACGGCCGGGTTGAGGTTGCCGCTGCTGGCCGCGAACCAGGAGTGGGCCACGTACTCTTTAATCTGGGTGGCATCCACCGTGCCATCGGCGCCGTTGGTGTGCCGGCCGCGCTTCAGTAGTTTGCTGGTGCCGGCGGCATTCAGGTCGAAGACGCCATAGGCCAGGAGGTTGCCGCAGCCGCGGCCCAGTTCCATATACTCGGGGAAGGCGGCCATGACCGCGGACCCGTCCGGGATGTACACGTTGTTGATGAAGGCGCGCAACTCGGTGAGCAGAGCGCGGAAGTCACTTACCGCGGTGGCCGTGACCGCCTCGCTGGTGCCGCCGGGAACGAAGCTGGCGGTGGTGGGCATGCGGCCGGCGAAGATGGCGCCCATCTGGTGCGCCTTGCGACGCATTTCCAGGGCCTGAACATAGTGCCCCACCAGGGTCGAAGCCACCGATCCCGTGACCATGTCGGGAACCGTGAAGCGCGGTTTCCAGGGAGACATGTCGAGGATGCCGGTAGTGTTGATGTAGTCCGGGGCGGCCAGGTGGTAGAAGTGCAGGATGTGCGACTGGATGAAGTTGGCGCCCAGAACCAGGTTCCGCATGATCCGGCCATTCTCGGTCGGGGTGATGCCAAAGGCGTTCTCCAGCGCGAGGCTCGAGGCCATGGCGTGGGCGATGGGGCAGACGCCGCAGACGCGCTGGGTGTAATGCACCGCATCGCGCGGGTCGCGGCCGACCAGAATACGTTCAAAGCCACGGAACATGGGCGCCGTGGCGCGGGCGTCGATGACCTCCTGACGGCCGTTCACCGTCTCGACCGTCACTTCCACGTCCAGGTGACCCTCGACGCGGGTCACTGGGCTGATATTGATCACGCTAGGCATGAGACAAATCCTTTCTGCAAGTCAGTCATACACGACTCTCCGCTGGCACACCGACACCCCCGCCGCGGCGGGGGGCGTGACGCGCCATCCCTTGGTCAGTCCCCGCCGAAGCGGTAGAACGGCGACTTGCCGTCCGGGAAGGTCGGTTCGGTGCAGCCGAAGCACGGCGCTCCGGCGCCGATGCACCAGTTGATCCCCATTTGGCCCGTGGCCGGGGAGTTCCAGCGGCGAGTGGGGCAATCGGCGCGAGTGCTGGGGCCCTTGCAGCCGAGTTCCTCGAGGCAACCCTCGGTCCCGAGCGTGTTCGCTTCCTCTGCCTCGCGCCGAGGGCAGCGCGAATGAACCGTGGCGCTGAAGAAACTGGTCGGTCGGCCGTAAGAGTCGAGCGCCGGGGCGGCGCCGTTGCTGAGCAGGTAGGCCACGGTGCCGACGATCCAGTCCGGGTGCGTGGGGCACCCCGGAATCTTGATGGTGCGCTTGCTGCCGTAGTAGTCGGCCAGGCCCTGGGCGCCAGTGGGGTTGGGGCTGCCGCCGGCAACGCCGCCGAAGCAGGCGCAGGTGCCGACCCCAAGCACAAAGGCGGCGCGCTCGGCGTAGCGTTCAACCGCCTTCTGGAAAGTTAGCCCCGGCCACAGCCGGCAGTACTTCCCCTGGGCGCCGGTGGGAATCGCGCCTTCGACCACCAGTACGTAGCCGCCCCGGCGATAGGTCTTCTCCACCGCGGCGACCGCCACGTTTCCGGCCCCGGCCGCAAGGGTCGGGTGGAAGTTCACGTCGAGAGTGTTGATCAGCAGGTCGTCGATGGTCATGTAGTAGATGCTGTTCAGCAGCGACACCGAGCATCCCGAGCAGGACTGGCCCTGCAGCCAGACCACGGGCACCCCGCCGGCCGCCGTCTCTAGCGCCTGCGCTTCGTCCTGGCCTACCCAGGAAGGGAGTTGCACTCCCAGCGCCGCGCTCAGCGCCGTGGTCGCCTTCACAAAGTCACGTCGATTTACTTCCATGTTCACACCTCCTTGGAACCGTCACCTGGACCTCATCGTGACCTCAGGAGCGCGAGGGCGGACGTCATGGTCTTTCCGTCGCTGCTCGGGCTGTGCTTGGCGCTGTCGCTGCCGCTACACCCCCGGCCGGCGTCTGCGGCTTGGCTGACGCTCCCACTCCTGCCGCCGCCCCACACTTTCGCTGGCGCAATGCCGCCACCGCCGCGTCCACCGACTGCTCTGCTGGCCGCGTCAGGCCGACGACCTCACGCCACACCGGCGCCACCCCGCGGGCCGCGTCAACCAGCACATCTCTGGACGTCAACCGCAGCAGCAAGCCCCGCCTGGATACATTCTCTGCCATGATCGCTCCCGCTTCAGCCCCCGCCTAGGAACCCATCTACCAACTATCACCTGGCGATATGACGACTGACACTGTGTGATACTTGGTCTGACATCGTAAAGCAAGAATGGTGCCACGTTGTGATATGTCACAACGTGTTATTTCCGGGGTTGGCTACAGCCAAGGCTGGAACAGGCGTGGTTTCCGGGGTTGGGCTGGCGCCCTGGGGGTCTGCGCGCATTCTCACGAATGAGATAAGGATAGCAGGTTTCGCGGGAATGCGGCGACAGGCGTTCGGGCCTGTGGTTGCGCGGTGCCGGTATGTCCGGCCGCGGGCCGGACCGCCTTCGGGGTTGTGGGAACCGCGAAGGGCAGGGGCGGGGTATTGGGCGTCGGGGCCTTCAAGTGCAGAGACGGCTACGCCTCCCACACGCCGCCGGAGGCGGCATGTGGGAGGCGGGGTTACGGCAGGGCTGCGGTGGCCTACTTGGCGTACTCGACCGAGCGGGTCTCCCGGATGATGGAGACCTTGATCTGGCCAGGATAGCGCATCTCTTTTTCGATACGCTCGGCCATGTCTCGGGCGAGGAGGAGGGCGCGATCCTCGCTGATCTTCGTCGGTTCCACCACGACGCGCAACTCACGGCCCGCCTGGATGGCATAGCAGCCCTCGACCCCTTCGAAGCTCTTGCCGATGGTCTCGAGCTGTTCGAGGCGTTTGAGGTACAGTTCGGTGGTTTCGGAGCGCGCTCCCGGCCGACTGGCGCTCAGCGCGTCGCAAAGCTCCACCAGGATGGCCATGAGCGAGGTCTTTTCCACGTCCTCGTGGTGGGCGGCGACGGCGTTCACCACGTCATCCTCCTCACCGGCCCGCTTCAGCAGATCGGCGCCGATCACCGCATGCGACCCCTCCACCTCATGGTCCACCGCCTTGCCGATGTCATGCAGCAGCCCCGCCCGTCTGGCCTTACGCTCGTCAAGGCCGAGTTGAGCCGCAATCGCGCCCATCATGGACGCCACCTCGACCGAGTGCATCAGCACGTTCTGCGAGAAGCTGTAACGGTACTTGAGTCGGCCCAGCAGGATCACGATGTTCTGCCGCAGGCGGGTGACGCCGAGTTGATCCACCACCGCCTGGCCCGCCTTCTGAATCTCCGCGTCGATCTCCTTGCGGACCTTCGCCACCATCTCTTCGATCCGGGTGGGATGAATGCGCCCGTCCGTGATCAGACGTTCCATCGTGATGCGGGCAACCTCGCGCCGGACCGGGTCGAAACAGGAGACGACTACCGCCTCCGGCGTATCGTCGATCAGCACGCTGGCCCCGGTGGCGGCCTCGATGGTCCTGATATTCCGCCCTTCCCGACCGATGATGCGCCCCTTCATCTCTTCGTTCGGCAGTGGAATGGTTGAGGTCGTCCGCTCGTAGGCGCAGTCGCCAGAGTAGCGCTGCATGGCCGTGACCATGATCTCCTGGCCTTCCTGCTCGAGCCGTTGACGATTCTCTTCCAGGTGGCGCCGAATCAGGGCGCTGCGCTCCGCTTCGAGGGACTCCGCCAGTTGGGCGAGCAGCTGCCGCGAGGCTTCCTCACGGCTGAGCCCGGAGATCCGCTCCAGTTCAGCCATCTGCTGAGTCTTCTTCTCATCCAGCAACTTCTGCTGCTCGGCCACGCCATCCTGCACCCGGCGCACGTCTTTCTCCCGACGGTCCAGTTCCGCCGTGCGTGACTCCAGTTGGTCGGCCTTACGGTCCAGGTTCGCCTCTCTGGACGTGACCCGCTCCTCCAGTTTCTGCAGTTCCGTGCGCCGCCGCTCGGTGGACTGCTCGAATTCCTCACGCGACTTCAGCAGGAGCTCTTTGGCCTCGATGCGCGCCTGCTTGAGAACGCCTTCCGCCTCGCGTTCCGCCACCTTGCCCATTTCGCTGATCTTGCCAAACTGGTTACGGTGCAGCAGGGTGCGCACCAGGTAGCCGACCACCAGGCCGACCGTCAGCATGATCAACTGCACGATAACCGTCAAGAAAGGCTGAAAATTCTGCATGCCTGTCCCTTTCTCATTCAGCCGGCGCGGTTGCTAGGCCGCCGCAGGCAATCGTTCTGGTGTCCGTCACCACCCAGTCCATGGCCACGTCATGCGCCGCGTGCGGGAGGCCCGTCAGGACCTGCCAGTCCCACGCCACTCCGACCCGTACGCCCCGGGTGCCATCCAGCAGCCGGTCATAGTACCCACGCCCACGTCCGAGCCTTTGCCCCTGCGGGTCAAAAGCCACCCCCGGTACCCACCACACGACCGCCTCACCTCTCTGCTCTTGCCGCGGCACCGCGGGCAGTTCCGCGCGGGGTTCGCGGATGCCGAATGCCCCAGGGACGACATCCTCCGTGATCGACCTCACAAGCACCATCTCGTAGCACTGCCCCGGGGCGCTGAAGCGCGGCAGCCAGACCGACTGACGGGCCTCGAGGCGAGCGCGCACTAAGCCCTCGAGATCGACCTCTCCGCGGAGGGCCATGTAGCAGGCCACCACCTGAGCGGCCCCGTAGCACGGCAACGCGACCATTCGCCGCGCAACCGCGGCAGGGTCGCCACCGCCGACACCCCCGTGTCGACGGCGTTCAGCCTGCATGTCCTGGCGTACCTGTTCCTTGCTTAACACGGCCACCCTTTCGCGACCGATCACGGGGATGCCAACCCGGAGGCCACGGCCCGCATGAACCACACATCGTGGCCATCACGCAGGACACCTTCAAAGCAGGCACTCAGGGCTAGGAGACGCCGTTCCCGAAAAGGGTCAACGGCACAGCGGCAGGGTGGCAGAGAAAGGCCCAGACTCGACGCGAGCGCTCCGACGCAGCCAGTCGCCGCGCCTGTGGCCGCCGAATCCCCAGAAAAGGGCTCGGCAGGCCTCACGTCGAGTTGTTCTGGTTTTCATTATCCAGGCTTCCAAATGCGCTTGGTAAACGCAAGAAGCAGGACAGATGACACTTACCCGCACACCCGTGCCTCAGACCCCTGCCGCCCTCGGCCCCGGTCCCAGACACTACGTCCATATGTGATGCGCCACCACGGTGACGCCCGCTGAGCGCTTAACGTACGCGGCTCCGCGCGCAATGCAACGAAAAGCACCGAAAAAGTGCGGGGATACAGGCCGTCGATAGGGGCTGCCAACGGAAGCCGCGGCATTGGGGGGCCGACTGGGCGCAGGTCAGGGTTCAGGGTTCAGCCGGGCCCCCGGCTGGGGCCGGACATACCGGAATGAGACTTCCAGCCTTCGCGGCCTTGAGCGTTGAGAGTTGAAGGTTGAGCTTTTTTCGACCTGTGCAATATGGAAGTCCGCCTGGAGCGCTGAAGGCGCGCGGCCATACCAGCCCAGGGCAAC
>CAILKC010000009.1 GCA_903834675.1 uncultured Victivallales bacterium
CCGTCTCCCGATGGCAAGGCGCAAAGCACAGAACCTGCAGCACCACCTCGCGGAACTCGGCCACGTACAGCCCCTGCTCGCGGTCGCGGCGCCGACGCTGTGCCAGTTGCCGGTCCTGGTACGCCACCGACTGCTGTTCACGTTCCCGCTCGGCGCGCTGTCGCGCCAGCGTCGCCGCCGGGGCCCATACCCCCTGGGAAAAGCAGCGGCCCCCACGCTGCACGACAACGACCCAGTGCGGACCCTCGGCTTTCACCCGACGGGTCATAACGGCGTCCCCAGGCGGCAGAAGTTCCCAGCCATCAGGCACCCGCAACAGCCGTCCCTGAGCATCGAACACCGCACCCCGGCCAGGAGCGGGATGAACCGTCTGCGATAAACAAGAATCCTGGGCTTCCGCCTGAGGCGCAGCCGCCGCAGGCGGCCGGGTCCTGGAATGTGTCATGCGTGGCAACCCTCTCAAAGCCTTGTCTTGTCGGAGAACCGCGGGTGCTCATGCCGGAGGGAGTCGGACATCAGTTCGGCGTCGGCAGCCGAATGAAATGGCGGCGGTAGTGCTGCAACTCCGCCAGGGATTCGCGGATGTCGTCCAGGGCCTGGTGCGTCTCGCGCTTCTGCACCCCCGCGAAAACCGCGGGAGCCCAGCGCTGGGCCAGCACCTTGAGCGTACTGACGTCGAGATTGCGGTAGTGGAAGAAGGCCTCCAGCCGCGGCATGCAGCGATACAGAAAACGCCGGTCCTGGCAGACGCTGTTGCCACACATGGGACTGGCACGCTCGGAGACGTGCTGCCGCAGAAAGGCCAGGGTCAACTCTTCGGCCTCGGCGGCGCTGGTGCGGCTGGCGCGAACCCGCTCGATCAGACCGGAGCGCCCGTGCTGCGTGCGGTTCCATTCGTCCATGGCGGCCAGGACCGCGTCGGACTGGTGAATGGCCAGCACCGGGCCCTCCACGATCACGTTCAGGTCACTGTCGGTGACCAGCGTCGCGACCTCCAGGATGTGGTCTGCCTCCGGCCGCAGACCCGTCATCTCCAGATCGATCCAGATAAGGTTCAGCTCATTCGGGCCAGACATCTCAGAACTTGTCCCACAAGCACAACGGATCGCCGCGCAGATACGGCGTCAGGTCACGCCCGTCGCTGGCCGAGACATGTCCGTCCATCCAGGTGAAATTGGCTTTCTGAAGGTGACGCGTGTGCAGGCGCCGACCACCAACGGGGGCGGTGCAACAAGACCCGGGCGCCCAGGCTCCTACAGGCCCTTTCCAAGCCATCTGCCAGTGGCAACTCTCCACGGCAGTCCAGGTGGTGGGGTCATCGTCGTTGGGAGTGGGGTAGGAAATGCGCGCGGCGTCACCCACCAGGACCGTTGCCGATGGCCGTATGATGGTGCCGATAGGCGCCGAATTGGTCAGCTCGGAGTTCCAGCCGTACGAGTAGGGTCGGTTGAAAGTGGTCGTCGGGCACTCGAGAGCCTTGGCGTCCCCGAGGTGGACCGCAAGCTTGGTCTGCCACGACGGCCCAACGTCGCTATAGCCGCCGGGGAAATTTTCCTGCCACTCGTTCGCGTACATGAAAGCAGACAGCCCGATCTGCTTCAGATTGCTGACGCAGTTCGCCTGCCGCGCCCTTTCCCGAGCCTGCGCCAGCGCCGGCAACAGCATGGCCGCCAGAATGGCGATGATGGCGATGACCACGAGCAGCTCAATCAGGGTGAAACGCCGAACCCTGAGCTTGCCGCTGGGGTCACTCGGAGTGAATCTCATTGTGCGCATCTCACACGCCCATAAGCTGTGGTCAGACGCTGCCTCATCAGACCGCCAACGACAGCCCAACTGAATGCTGAGACGCAGTGTAGATGGCGACGGACGCGGTGTCAAGACTGCGCTCGTACTAATGGCGCCGACGCTCACAGCGGCCACGGCCACGGCGGTACGGCGGTCGCCGGCTGCGCACCGGTCTTCCGGTAGAGCCACAGGTTGGTGGAACCACCATACGTGCTCGGATAGGTGTACCAACTCACGTGCCCGTCGTAAAAGAGGTAATTGCAGCCGCCGTTGTGCAGGTCCGCGTACGGGTAGCCGACATTGGCGGACATGGCCCGATGCCAGTGGGGACACAGACGATGGCCGTTACCCGTCCCCCAGTCGCCAAAGCCGATGGTGTCCGCCGGCTGCTCGATACCGGAGCGGTTGCCACTCCAGAAATCGGCGGACTGCTCGCCCGCCAGCAAGCTATCCTGGCAACCGCGCATGCCATAGTTGAGACCGTTGTAAAGGTTGTTGGTGCTGCTGGGGCAGCTCACCGCTTTCCAGTCGCTGATGTACGGCCGCATGGCATGCCACCAGGCGAACCAGATGCCGTCTACCGCGTACGTCGCATGGTTCGAGTGCAGCATGTTCTGATTGTCTTGAGCGTACATCTCCAACGCCAGGCCAAGCTGTTTGAGATTGCTGATGCAACTGGCGGTGCGCGCCCTCTCCCGCGCCTTGCTCAACGCCGGCAAGAGCATGGCCGCCAGAATGGCAATGATGGCGATGACCACGAGCAGCTCAATGAGCGTGAAACCTCGAGCCCTGAGTCTGTCGGTGGGGGAGACCAGAGAGAGGCCCTTACTGCGCATGTCACACCTCCTCCGTGAACCTACGCTCAGACACCGCTACACCGGACCGCAAGCAACCGTACACCTTACCTTTATACACAGGCACCGTATACAGCGACAGCCGCGATGTCAAGAAGAGGGGCGCCCCAGGCAGGGCTTCCAAGAAACGACCGCCGTCGTACCGCCGGCAGTGAAAGCGGCGTCGACGGGCCGCGTCCGCGGCCCTCTGCCGCACGCACTCCATATCGCGCCTCGGCCATGTGGTGTGCGCGTGGCAAGGTCGCCGACGGCGACCGCGACACCGCTTTGGCTTGGCGCCTGTGCCATGCCTGACTGATACTGACATGCGCCCCCTCGCCCCGCTCCGGTTGGAAAGTGTGACGGGGTGGCGTCACATTGCCGACACACGAGGGGCCTATGCGGCCAGGCAGAGCGCGCTCAGGGAGCTCGACCCATGCAATCTCAGATTTCGGCGGCGCACTATCGACGACTGCTCGAGCCCTGGGCCCCGGCCGCGCGCCGCTGGCTCTATCGGCTGCCCCATGACGGCGAGTGCTTGTGCTATGGCGTCGGCTACCACAATCATTGGGCCATCCAAGCCAACGCCACCGCCTTCACCGCTTTCGCCTGCCTGGCGGCTGACCCCGACACCGACAGCCGCCGCACCGGGCAGAGCCGCGACGAACTGCTCGACACCGCCCTGGGCCTGCTGCGCTTCACCCTCCGTGGCCATCTCGCCGGCGGCGGCGTCTGCGCCGATGGACAGCCCTGGGGCCATGCCTGGATCAGCGCCCTCTGCCAGGAACGCCTGATGCACGGCGTCGAAGCCATCGCCCAGGCTCTGACCGCCAGGGACCTCGACAACCTGCGCGCCATGCTCATCAGTGAGGCCGACTGGCTGCTCGACCACTACACCCTGGTGGCCGCTCTCACCGGCCCCGATAATCGCCCGGAGAGCAACCTGTGGAACGGCGCCCTGCTCTGCCGTACCGCGACGCTCTACCCCGAGGCCGCACGCAGCGCTGAGTACCTGGAAAAAGCCCATTGCTTCTTCCTCAACGCCATCTCGATTCCCGCCGATGCCCAGTGCGAGACCGTGGTGGCCGGTCGGCCGGTCAAAGAGCGCCACCGGGGCGCCAACTTCTTTGAGTCCTATGCCTGCAACCACCACGGTTACCTGAACGTCGGCTACATCGGCATCACCCTCTCCAATGTCGCCATGCTGCACTTCTTCTTCCGCGGGCTGGGCCTCCCAGCGCCGGACTCGCTCTATCACCACGTCGACGACGTCTGGCCGCTGTTCAAAGCCTGCACCTTCCCCGATGGCCGGTTGCTGCGTCTCGGCGGCGACACTCGAGTGCGTTACTGCTACTGCCAGGACTACGCCATCCCCATCTGGCTGATGATGCGCGACCGCCTTGGCGATATGGCCACCGAAGCCTTCGAAGCGGGCTGGCTCAAGCAGGTGGCGAGGGAACAAGCCGACAACCCCGACGGCGCGTTCCTGGGTCGTCGACTCGGCGCCATGGCGCAGGTGTCACCGTTGTACTACACCCGCCTGGAGGGTGACCGTGCCGCTACCCTTGCCATGGGAGCCTGCTGGCGCCGCCGCTTTGCCGAGTTCACCGCCACTCCGCCAGCGCTCGCCCCACCGGCCCTGTCCGAGTGGCACGATGCCTTCCATGGCGCCTGCCTCCGGCGCGGCCCCCGTCGTGACGTCTCCTGGGTCTGGGGCGCCGCGGAACCGCCGCAGGGGCTCTGCCTGCCCGCCAACGGCAGCGACCTGGCCGAGTGGCGCGGTAACCTCGCCGGTCGAGTCGCGGGGCTCGGCATGATCAACTCGGCGACCGTGCTGCGGCACCAGGAGACGCTCTTCCCCGACGGCTTTGCCACCTGTGGACGCCTGCGCTGGAAGAGCGAGAAACTCTACGCCGAGGGCGAACCCGACGTCGAGATGGCGGTCGAGGACCTCGCCGTCGCCGCCCTCCCCGATGGGGTCACTCTGGTCGGCTTGCAGCGCTGCCGGGCCCTCTGCCGCGTTTTCCTGACCGAGGTCAAGGGGCTGCTGTTGCAGATACCCAACGATGTCTTCAACGGCAGCCAACGCCTCTACACCTGGGCCGACGGCGGGGTGAGCTTGCGCGGGCGGGATGGCCAGGCCTCGCTCTGGACTGCGGCCGACTGGCTGTGCGTCGACGGCCGCCTCGGCGTCGCCGCGCTCTATGGCGGACCCTTGACCCTGCTTCATCCGGCCGACGCACGCATCACCATCAAGGCCTACCCCTGGCAGGTCCATACCCACGTCGCCGGCGGCTTCCTCTTCGTGGACCAGGTCTGTATGGTCTGCGCTGACACGCTGGCGTCCTACGCTGCGGGTGCGCTGCTCTTCGACATCGGCTTTGCCGTCCTGGCGGGCGCTAACACGCAGCAGACGGCGCAGTTCGCCGCCGCCCAGCGCCAGAGCCTGATCCAGACCGGCTTGGACGACCTGCGCGCCGTCCGCGTGACCGGCGCCGACGGCGTCCCCTATGTGCTGGCGGCGAACTTCGCGGACCAGCCCGCTTGCCTGCGCCTGCCAGGGGCGGACCGCGTCACCGTGCTGGGTCCGCGCCAGCCGCCCGTGACCTCCGGCTCTGGCGCCGTCGACCTCGCGGCCGGCGAGGCGCTCTTACTCAGGCTCACCTGAGAAGCCGGGACCGCCCCGGCGCACGTACCGGCACACGCTGCCATCCCCCTGGAGCAGGCTGGGCACGACCCGCACGCCGTGGCCGACTTCCTCATGCGCTGTCTGTTTACCATGTTCGCCGAGGACGTCTGGTTGCTGCCCAAGGATAGCTTCAAGAACCTGCTCGTGAAGCTGCGCGACACGCCTGAGCACTTCGTGCCGATGGCTGAAGAGCTCTGGCAGAAGATGAACACCGGCGGCTTCTCCGTGAGCCTGGGCCTGCCCGTCCTCTGGTTCAACGGCGGGCTCTTCGAGGACGCCACGGCCCTGCCCCTGACCCGTGACCAGCTCCTGCTGCTGACCGAGGCCGCCGGCAGCGTCTGGCGCGAGGTCGAGCCTGCCATCTTCGGCACGCTGTTGGAGCGCGCCCTCGATCCGGTGGAACGCCACAAGCTCGGGGGACACTTCACCCCGCGTGACGCCCTGGTCATCGATCTCTTCGGCCTGACGGTGGAGGAAGTCAGAGAGCGCTTCCCAGAGGTCTACCAGTGGGTCGCCGAGCGCGTCAAGCCGGAGCGAGACGAGAACAACCGCGCATCGTACCGCGACAACTGGTGGGTGTTCGGCGAGCCCCGGCGCGATCTCCGCCCAGCGCTTGTCGGCCTGCGGCGCTACATCGTGACGGCGGGTGGACACCTGGGTGTCGGAAACGATCCTGTCTATAGCAAGACGACCTGTTTCGAGCCCTTCCCCTTCCCCTTCCCCGCGGCGACCGCGGGGCAGCAGGCACGTATCCGGGCTTTGGGCGAGCAGCTCGATGCACACCGCAAGGCGCGCCAGGCGCTGCACCCCGAGTTGACCCTCACAGGCATGTACAACGTCCTGGAGAAGCTATGGGCGCTGGATCGGCAGGCCGACACACGGACGGAAAGCGGTGTCGAGCCACCGGCAGTCCAAAGCTTGGCCTCGCGGCCGGCGCAGTATGATACCGAGTCCCAGCGCCAGCGGGACTCTTTGGACTGCCTGCGGCTTGACGCAGCTTTGCCGGATCCTTCTGGGGCTGAGCCCCCGGTCGCCCTCACCCCCAAAGAGCGCCAGATCCACGAGCAGGACCTGGTCACCGTCCTGCGGGAGCTGCACGACGAACTGGACCGGGCCGTGCTTGACGCCTACGGCTGGCCGCACGACCTCGACGGCCAGGCCCTGTTGCAGCGTCTGGTGGACCTCAACGCCGCCCGTGCCGCTGAGGAAGCGGCCGGGCTGGTGCGCTGGCTGCGACCCGAGTACCAGAATCCCGGCGGCACAAGCGCGCAGACCGGCGACCTGGGCCTGATCATGCCTGCGGTGTCCGCAGCCCCCGGCGCGCCGCAGGGCAAGCGCCCCTGGCCCAAGGCCATGGCGGAACGGGTGCAGGTCCTGCGTGCCGTGCTGGCGGCCGAGCCCGTCCCGGTCACGGTTGCGAACCTCGCGGCCCGCTTCAGCCGCGCCCCGGTCGCCGACCTGACCGAACTCCTCGATACCCTCGTCCTTCTCGGCCACGTCCGCCGCCGCGATGATGGCCGTTGCGAGGCCGCGCGCTGAATCGCGCCTGCGGCCTCAGTCAGCTACACTTGCTGTGCCAGGCATGGTTTTTCTGGCCTTAGAATCCATGTTTAGCCTCAGACTGCCGCAACATAAACCCACATGATACCCCTGTTTCCCGTCGTAAAGCTGGCATTATCCTGGCAACATGGCTCTGAGGCTGGGTCCAGAAACGCCAAGCCCCGGCCAGGGGCTACATGGCCGGGGATATCCCCAGGGCCTCGGCGGTGGCGGCGGCGGTGTCTCCGGTTTCAGTCCGCAATGTTGCGGACTGATCGGAACGGCGGGTTGACACTCCAAGCGTCTCGGCAACCTGAGCGGCGCTGGGGGGAGTGAGCAATCCGCAGTCTTGCGGATTGGTTCCGGACCTTACGCAATCTTGCGCAAGGTCAGTACGTGCCCCGCTCGCCTTCCTCTTGTCCAGCTCCGCGACGCAGCGCACCAGCCCGTCTACGTCGTCACCCGGTCAACGCTTTCCATGATCGCGGTGCGCGACGGACACGAGGTGTAGGCCCTCACCAGGCCGTCTAGGCGGTGCGCGATGGTGCGGATTTGCTCGACCTTGCGCTGGGAGATTCCCAGGGCGGCGGCGGTGGCTTCTGCTGTCCGTCCGGTAATGCCGCAAGGTTGCGGCATTTCTCCCTGTGCCGGGCGTCCTACCGCCTTCCTCTTGTCCAGCTCCGCCACGCAGCGCACCAGTTCCGCGTCC
>CAILKC010000010.1 GCA_903834675.1 uncultured Victivallales bacterium
CAAGGATCGAATCCCCTGCCTGGTTCCGGGTATCCAGCGTCTTTCTGGAGCGCTATCAGATAGCCCACGACGAACGCTACGTGTGGGATTGAGGCGGGGGGCTATTGCGCCCCTTCGGGGCTCAGGCACATGGAACCTGTTTACCCAGCCCGCTGGGCTGGGCTGAGGGATGGCCGCACCTACGGCGCTGAAATCGGGTACCAAGGCCCAAAGGGGCGCCGACGCAGCGGCGCCCTCCAACGCCCCTCGTCCGCCGCGACGGGGCTGCGCCCTGGAAGTCTCCTACAAGCATGCGGGTCAGGCTAGTTCCTGGCCGTCCATGGTGCCGACGTGAATGCGCAGTTCGTCGCGTTCCATGATCTTATCGACTTTACCGTCGAGAATCCAGAGGACGCGATCGGAGTTGCTCAGCATCTTCATGTCGTGGGTGGCGCTGATGATGGTGACGCCGCGCTCGGTTTTGAGGCGGTGCAGGAGAGTGATGATTTCCTGCCCGGTGCGCAGGTCGAGATTGCCGGTGGGCTCATCGGCGAGGATGAGCTTGGGGTCATTGGCCAGGGCGCGCGCCACGGCTACGCGCTGCTGTTGGCCACCGGAGAGCTCGAGGGGATGGTGATCCAGGCGCTCGCCCAGGCCGACGATAGCCAGTGTCGCCGCGGCTTTGGCATGCGCCTCCTCCAGCGGCAGGCCGGAGAAGATCAGGGGCAGCGCCACGTTCTCCACGGCGCTCATCACGGGGATAAGATTGAAGGTCTGGAAGATGTAGCCGATGTTGTGGCAGCGGAGGAAGGCCTGCTGGCGCTCGGAGAGCTTACTGACGTCCTGGCCATTCATGAAGATCTTGCCGGAGGTCGGTCGATCAAGGCCGCCGAGCATGTTGAAGAAGGTACTCTTGCCGGAGCCCGATGGACCCATGATGGAAAGGAACTCGCCCTCGTAGATGTCAGTGGTGATCCCATCGAGGGCGCGTACGGTCTCATCACCGAGCCGGTAGTGGCGGCAGACGTCCTCGGTGTGGATCAGGACGCGCTTCTCACTCATGGGACAAGGCTCCTACCTGGATGTCGATGTTGGCGCGCGCCTCGATGCGGTCGCAGCGGCCGTCGCGGATCCACACGACGCGGTCGCACTGATCGAGCATTTTCATGTCGTGGGTGGCGCAGATGACCGTGACCTTGAGCTCGTGACACAGGCCCACCAGCAGGTCGATGATCTCCTGTCCCGTCTTCATATCGAGGTTGGCCGTGGGTTCGTCGGCCAGGATGATGGCCGGGCGATTGGCCAGGGCTCGGGCGATGGCGATGCGCTGCTGCTGGCCGCCGGACATCTGCGGCGGCTTGTGGGTGAGCCGATGCCCAAGTCCGACCTGCTTGAGGATGTCGATGGCGCGCTGCATCGCCTCGTCGTTGGGGACCCCGGCGAAGGTCATCGGCAGCATGACGTTCTCCAGGCAAGTCATCACCGGAATGAGGTTGAAGGACTGGAAGATATAGCCGATCTTGCGGCAGCGCAGCCAGGCCAGTTCGAAGGCGTCGAGCTGGGCGATGTCCACCTCGTCGATGAAGACCTTGCCGCCGGAGGGCTTGTCGAGCCCGCCGATCATGTTGAAGAAGGTGCTCTTGCCCGAGCCTGACGGCCCCATGATAGCCAGGAACTCGCCCTCGAGGATGTCGAGGGTCACGCCGCGCAGAGCCTGGACTTCGATGCGGCCCATGCGGTAGACTTTACGCACATCGTGAGTCTGCACGATGGTGCGCCGCCCTTCGTTCCGGTCCGTGCTGAACAGGAATTCGCGGGCCTCGCTGGGCGTGATCTCGGTGTCTTCGGCCATGGGTCTACACATTCGTCCTCAGGGCATCGGCCGGGACCATCCTGGCGGCCACCACGGCGGGGTAGATGGCCGCGATAATGGCCAGGACCGTCCCCGCCAGCACGGATCCCAGCCCGCAGAGCGCCAGCCAGCCAGCCGGGGCGCTGCGCAACAGCAACTCCATGCCTGCGCTCAGCATGTAGGCCACGAAGGGCACCAGGAATCCCAACAGGGTGCCGATCACGGCTCCGACGATGCCGATCAGGAAACTCTCGATCAGGAAGAGCTTGACGACGAAGCCGGACAGGGCGCCAAGGCACTTCATCGTGCCGATCTCGCGGATGCGCTCCGTCACGCTCATCAGCATAGCGTTTGAGATGCCAATCACGGTCACCAGAACCGAGACCACGGTAATCCAGAGCTGCCGCGCCGCCTGGTCGCGCTGCCGCTTGACCAGCCGCGCCTTCTCCGCGTCCGTGGCCAGGTAACTCAGGGAGGCGCAGACCACGCGGTCATCGAGGGCGCGCAGAGCCTCCTCGCGGTAGCGGCCGGCGAAGTAGTCCAGCAGCACCGGCTGACGCATGGTGCGCAGCAGGTCCACCAGCGCCGCGTCGGAGAACGTCGGCAGCGCTGCGCTGAGGAAGAGCACCACATGGCTGTCGCGAAAGAGGGCTGCGGCGTCGGGCATGGGCGTAAAAGCGGGGAGGTCAAAGGGGGGCGGCAGGCGCGCCGCCGGGGCGGCTTCCAGGCGGTCGGGGCGGGTGCAGAACAGCGCCAGGGCGCCGGGCTGCGCCTGGGCCGCGAGGCGTTCGAGCAGCCGCACGATATGCCGATCCTCCACGGGGCCACTGATCAGGATGCCAATCCGGCGGCCCGCAATGCTGCCGATTTCATCCTCGACCAGTTTGACCAGGCGGGTGACCTCGGTCTTGGCCCGCGTTTCCTCGGCCAGGCCGGACTTGAGTCCCTCGCCGGTGAGCACACTCATCAGGAAGGCGATGCCCAGCACCACGCCACTCATAGTGATCAACGAGCGGCCGAAGCGAATCTTCAGACCCCGCAGGGTGATGCGAATGGCCACCGGCCAGGGCAGGATGACCTGCTCCCGAACCGCGGTCGGCGGGCCGGACGCGGTCGCCGCAGGCGCAGAGGTGGATGCTTTCACAGCGGTAACCCCGAAATGGCTTTGCTGATCAACGTGACCGCGACGCAGGCCATGCCTACGAGCCCCTCGCCCACCAGATACCCCGCCATCACCACCGGCAGCACCTTGAGCACTCGCTCGCGACCGAACTTACGGTGCAGGTAGAAGCGGGCCAGCAGGGCGCCAACGATCTCGAGTACGAAGTGATGACAACTGCCACCGATACCCCGCACAAAGCCGTAGACGAACATGATCGGCGCCCCGAAACGGTGCAGGATGGTGAACATCACCACCGTAACGCAAGCGCCGATGCCCAGGATGCCGGGCTTGAAAGCCTTGTCGAACATGGTCTCCACCAAGCCATCGCCCGTGGTTGCCGACCACATGATCAACTGCTGCTTGACCTGCTGGTCCCACATCACCTCGGTCCAGGGGAACATGGACGACGGAATCTCGCTGGAGTGCCAGATGAAGCTCCAGAAGACGAACCCCAGAATAATGGTCAGCGGCATGCGGAACAGGTCCAGTTTGACGTAGCTGGTGAAGCGCGTGCCGGTGAGTTCCTTGACTCGGAAGCTCGCCGCCATGGCCCCGAAGTTGTCCTGCGGAAATGGCGCCAGCCACACATTCAGTCCGGAGGTGCCGGAAAGCAGAATGGCGCCTTCTTTGATGAAGGGAATATCCACGTATTGACCGTTCACCGCGATCATGCGGGCGTTGAGGTAGGAGAGCACTGGCGTAAACACGAAGGCGAAAAACGCTAGGAAGATCACCGGGAAGTCCGGCACCAGCAGCTTACAGAGCACGCACATGCCGGTGGCGGCCACGACGTAGCCCACCAGGCAGAGCTTGAGGGACCAGTCGCCCCGGCCCGGTGGGGTCCGCCAGGGGTCGTGCCGGTCCTTGAACAGCTCCTTACGGTTTCGCCGCTGCTCCCGCATGCCTTCGATCATGGCCATCCCCGTCTGCGCCAGGCTGACGATGGCGATGCCCATGGCACAGCCGATGCCGAAGGAGAAATAGAAGTCGACGTTGTTGGCGATGCCGGTGTCGACGGTTCCCATGCCCGGCTGCCAGGTGCTGAGCAGGCCGGTTTTGACCAGGATGGGGTTGAGAATGAAGGTCACCAGGATGGCCAGCGCGGTGCCTTGAATGGCGCGCCAGGGAATGATCATGCCGGTGATCACCAGGGACAGGTTCCAGATGATGCCCGTGGGCACGGCTGGCAGCAGGACCTCGGTCACCGTGGTGGAGTCGTACCAGGGAATCGGGAACAACATCAGCGGCTTGGTCAGGAAGGCGCCGGAAATCACCGGGATGCCGACGTAGAAGATGCCGAAGGCGATGCCCACCATGGTACCCGAGGAAAAGGCGCGCCACTTCCAGGCGTTCTTGCGGTCGCCGGCCTCGGCGATGGCCATGGCGCCCTGGGCGGTGATGGGGGCGAAGGGAAAGGGCAGGCGCTCGAAGTCGCTGGTGAGCCGGAAGAGGCCGTAGCCGAGGGTGTAGTTCTTGATGAAACCCAGGACCCAGGTGGCAAGGCCGAAGATGACGAACGGCATTAGCCAGTCAGGATGCATGAAGGTGCGCTCGGTCAGCGCGGTGGAATCAGGGGAGGGACACCACCAGGCCGGAAATTGTCCCGCCAGCCCGGCTGCCACCACCGGGTCGCTGCGCACGATGTAGGAACGTCGGACGAACTCACCGAAGAGTCCGGTCTGCGCGCCCATCATGGCGCCGGCCACGGCCAGCAGCAGGACGACCTCCTGCCGGTTCAGCGACTTCATCGCCCGGCGGCTGACTTCGCTGAAGATGATGAGGGTCACCCAGGGGGCGGCGCCCATGCCACCGCCGTTGATCAGGCCCAGGTAGATGGCGCCCGGAAGCATGAGCACGCCGCAGAACAGCGCCCCGAGCATGGTGGTCCAGGTGAACCCATCCTTGTACTCGGTGGGCTCTTCCAGGATCGAGCGGTAGAGCTCGAGTTCCTGGTCGCGGGCGATGCGTGGGCCGTTACTCACCGTGCGCTGCCTCCGGGGCCTGCGGCCGACTGGGGATCCCGCTGCCTTCCTCGACGAGGGCCGCGGCGGCCAGCGTCTCGTCGATCTTGATCTGCGCTTCCTGCACCTGTTCAGCCGGCGCGCCGAGTTGTCGGCGGGCGCGTTGCAGGAAGCCGAGTTTCTCGCTCTCGGGCACCACCCGCCAGTCGAGGAAGTGCTTGCGCAAGATGCGCAGGAACAGGTAGTTGGTGCGCACCCACGCCGAAATGCCGCCGGAGAGGTGGGTCAGGGTCAGGCGGGCGGTTGTCTGACCGGTGCCTGGGTCTTCGCTGAGGTGAATGGCGACCTCCTGGCTGACGCCGAGGTCATAGGGTCGTAGCCAGGTCGTGGTGCGCACGCTGGCGGCCACCGTGCCCCGCAGGCGCTCCAGGCTACAGGTCGGCCGGGAACAGTAGAACTTGCCGCTCGAACCCTCGCCGAACTCATCGAGCCAGCCCATGAAGTAGGAGACGATGGCCACGCGGTCGCGGGCATTGAAGGTGAACGGCAGGTCGAAGCTGATCACCCCGTCCTTTGGCACTGGCACGCGCCACTTCATCTCCTCGGCCGGAGCCGCCAGCCGCGCCGCGGCCCGCGCCGGGAACCAGGTTGAGAACAGCACGGCCACCATGATGACCACGGAGTACATCACCGCATAGATCGACGAGTAGTTGATGGTCAGGCCGATGTTCAGCCCCAGCAACGACACCAGTTTCCCAGCCAGATTCGCCACCAGGTAGCCCCCCAAGGCCCCGACCACGGCGTAGACGCAGGCCTCGGCGATGAAGAGAAAGAAGACGTGCGACGGATTCAGCCCCACAGCGTTGTAGACGTAGATCTCGTCCTTGCGCTCGTAGACGCTGCCACGCATGGTGTTCAATACGGTCAGCGAGGCGATCAGCAGCGGAATCAGCAGCTCCAGGTAGTTGGCGCCGCGCGGGCGCCGGAACTTGGCGCCGAAGTAGGCCGTATCGCCGATGCCATAGAAGGCCTTGGCGCCGGTCTTCTCCAGGTAGCGGTCGAGGATTTCGCGCACCCGCTTGTGGCTGCCGGCCTTGGTGAAGTCGATGGCGATGGAGGCGACGTGCCAACCCGAGGTGCGTGAGCGGTCGTTGCAGACGATGATATCCCCGCCGCTTAGCCGCCGCATCAGCTCCGGCATCTCGTCTTCTTCCGTATTCTCGTCCATCGGGCGGCCGACAATGGACTCGACGTCGTAGGGCGCCAGCGACTCGCCATCGAGGTCCTGGATCTGATCGAAGCGGCTGGCATCGTAAATGCCTTTGACTGCCAGCACGGTGCCCTCGACCCGGATGCGGACGCTGCTGCTTTCCACCAACTCGGGCGTAATCCGCATCTCAGCCGCCATGCGGTCGGGGATGTAGCAGGTGTCGGGGTCGTCGTCCCGGAACCAGTAGTGCCGGTGTTTGCTGTCCTCTGGATGCGGCAGAATCTTGGTCAGGAACATACGATCGAAGTTGATGGGCTCGCGCTGGTTGACGCGCAACTTGCCTTTGAAGTGACTGACGATAGCGTCCGGCACCGGCTGGCGCTGCTTCGGGAACAGCACCAGTCCGGCCGCGGCCAGCCGTTCGGGAACGCGCTTTTCGCGGGCCTCGCGGGTCTTCTTGATGGCCGCGTCGATATCGGCGCGCGACATCCCGCCGCGCAACAAGGTCTGGCGCTGGGCCAGCTCCGCCTCCTGAATGGCCGTAGTGTAGCGGTGCTCGGCGGCCAGGTTTACCGGGGTTACGGGCTTGTTCTTCGGGTTCACGGCGGCATCGAGCCGGGCCGCATCGAAGAGGTTGATGACGGTGAACTCCTTGCCGGCCACCATGACCGTCGGCCGGGGTTCGGCCCGGACGCTCTCGGCGTTGATCCCCAGGGCCGCCGCGGCGCTGCTGCTAAGGACGACACTGCGCTCGTTCTCGCTGCTGAACCAGGCCTCGCCGGCAGTCATCACCGCCTTGACCTCAAAGTCCGGCGAGGGCCCGAGGTCCAGGCTGCCGGTGCTGGTCCACTTGCGCGCCGCCCCCTCGCCGCCGCGACTCAGGGTCACGGGCAGATTGTCGACCTCCTCCGGGCTGATATAGGTCTCCGCCTCAAGCTTCTTGTTCAGGGGCATCATCCCCCAAAGGCCCTGGACGTCCCAGCGTCGGGCGGCGACATCGTACTCGTTCTCGAACGCCTGCACCAGCACCGTCGTCTGGTTCCCCAGGTGACTAAGCGTGTTCTTGCGGATCTCAAGCCCGGTATAGGGGGCCTTACCGATGGGGTACATCACGTCGACATAGTCGCTCTCGACCGCGGTGAAGCAGATCATCACGAAGGTGATCAGCACCAACGTCCCAGCGGTCAAGGCGGTACGCACCTTGCGCTTGCGCATATTATTGATACCCAACAGGAAGCCGGTCAGCGCCGCGCCGGCCTTGGTGACGTCGGCGACGGCCTGCTGCCCATGCACCAGCTTCTGGTACTCCTGCACCGCCCCGCGGAATTTGGAGCCCAGAAAGCCGGTGACCATGAGGCTCAGGATCATGGTGATGAAGCCGAGCAGGATCATGAAGCTGGAGCGCACGATCTCGAAGGCGGGGTGAATCTCGCGCAGGACTAGAAAGACCGCCAGGAAGATGGAGCCGACCCAGACGATCTGCCCGCGCACATCGCTGCAACCCACCACCAGCTTCTCCATGAAGAAGGCAAAGGGGATCAGCAGCAGCAGATAGAAGACGATGCCATACACCGCCTCGGACTTGCTGTTGCGGATGACCGGGTGCGCGGTCGTCGAGAAGGCCAGGCTGTCCTTCATGGCCTCGAAGGCCTCAAAGTGCCGCCCCGCCTGACGCAGGCGCTGGGCCTCGACCGCCAGATCCCGGGCTCGCTGCACGTTCTCGCGGGTGGGCCCATCGATCAGGTTGTAGTCGCCGTACTTGAGGTCGCGGCGCGAGTTGATGGCGCTCATGCTGCGCGCCAGGTCGTCCTCGGGATGGTAAAGGAAGGTCGCGTCCGCCGCCAGGAAGCCGCGCCCGGCAGTCTCCTCGTCGGCCGCGCTGACCTTAGCGAAATCCTCTGGCACCATGTTCAGACCGATGCCGGCGATGCGCAGCAGACTCGGGTTCTCTGGCGATCCGGATAGGTAGGTGGGGAAGAACTCGGCGTCAGGCTCCAGATACAGCACATTCTCGCCGGAGTAGAACATCTCGCTGTACAGCTTCTTGGGCGCCGAGAAGCCCCGGATCAGGCGGGCTTCAACGCGGTCGTAGAGCTGCATCTTCTTCGGATTCTCGGCCCGGAAAATGTGGATGGGCGCACAACGGAACATGACGATGCGGGTCAGCTCGCGGACCTGGTAGACGCGCAGGTTCTGGGTCGGATACTTGGTTTCATAGCCCAGGTCACGGATCCAGGTGATCTGGCCGGTCTCCGGGTTGGTGCGCGCCGCATGGAAATCGACCGTCCACCAGCGCGGCGCGAAGGCGTTGCGGAAGTTGAAACGGCCCAGTTCATCACTCATCACCAGGGGATAGGGATCGTTGAATGCGGTCCAGTACCCACCCCCGTTGCTGTAGTGCGCCCAACTGTCCGCCCCCCAGAAACCGCCCGTCAGTTGCACCAGCGTGTTGCCCTCGGGGTGGTTCGGCACCAGCGAATTGCCGCGCACGCTGGTGGTGACGCCGCGGAAATCCTGGCCTTGAATCGGCATGCTGGTGGGGATGATCTTGCCACGCCCCAGCGCCAGCTGCTCCAGGCCGCCGATGATGACGCGGTCCTGCGCCGCCACGTTGTCCCAGTTGATGTCTTCGGTCGTGTCCATCGGGCAGGCGAAAAACTCGCGGTCGTCACCATTCGTGCTGAGCACAAAACTGGTGTAGCCGCGGAAGGTCATGGCCGTCGCGTGCAGATCGTACACCGCCCAGTTGACCCCCAGCGACCAGGCATCGCCACTGGCCACCCGGCTGGAGAAGGCGTCTTTCTCGGGCAGGTCCGGGAACAACTTCTCCTGGGCGTACTTGAACTGCAGCTCGATCTCACGGTCCGCCGGAATACAACGCGGGCTCCACCACCAGCCCCCGGAGGCCAACACCAGTTGCCGGGTCTTATCCGAAAAGTTTACCTCGATCCCGAGCACCCGGTGGGTGCCCCGCGCGCCGCGGATCTCCGTGAACACGGCCTGATCTTGCTCGTTCTGCCGCAGGGCAAAGGCGGTGCGTTCGATACGCCGATCGAGACGCTGCTGCAAGGCCTGTAAACGCTCCGTCAGAAAACTGTCGAAGTCCGCCTCGTACAGGCGGGCGTGCCGGATGCTGCCACTCGGGGTGCGGGTGGGCTCGCCGGGCTCCCAGGCGGCCCGGGGATCGTAGAAGGCGCGGTAGCCGCCCGGCTCGGGGTTGTGATAGGCGCTGGCCAAGGTGTAGGGCTTGGCGCTGGTCATGCTGCGGTAAATCTGAGCGCGTTTGTTCATGGCCAGATACAGGTCCAGCGGCTCGCCGCTGCGCTTGCCCGCGCGAATCCAGTCCAGCCGTGCGGCCATGGCGTCTTCCTCAGCCCGCAGGCTGACCTCATCCAGCGCCAGCTCCAACTCCTCACGGAAGTGCGCCAACGGGGACGAGCGCCCCTTCCACAACGCCAGGTGAGCCTTGGCGTCACGAGTCTCGGCGAAGTAGCGCGGCAAGAGCTCGCGCACCTCCTTGAGGTCCGCCAGCTCGCGGCTGAGTTCGGCGTGTTCCTCGGCGCGCGCTTCCAGGACCTTTTCAGGCTCCGTTTCGGAACCCAGGGCGCTGACCAACTGCCGGCTGCCGGCCGCCGCTTGCCCCATGCCGCCATGGACAAAGAAGATCACCTTGCGGCGGAATTTCGGGCGGGACGGGCTGCCGGCGAAGTGCTCGGCGGTCTTGAGTACGCCCTGAAGTCCGAGCAACTGCCGCGCTCCGGGCGCCAGGTCGGGAATGGAACTCCAGGCATCGTAGTAGGCGCTGACCAGCAACGTCTCATCCCGGCTGTCGGTGACGGCTGGGTCAGGATCGAAGATGGCGAGGAGGTTGCGCACCGGCGCCTGCTCCCAGTCCACTCGAGCCTGCACGGTCAGACGCTTGCCGATCAGGCTGCGGTGATCCCCACGGATGAAGAATACCGGCACGTCGATGGACGCATGCGACTCCTTGCGCCGGTGGTACTCCGCCTTGGGAAGGTTGTCCGTGTCCAGGAAGTAGAGGACGGCGCGCGCCCCGAAGTTGGCGTAGTCCTGGAAACGTTCCTGCACCCGCAGGAGCACGATGTTCCCCTCGCACTGGTTCAGCGCCGGGATCTTGTCATCGTCGGCCGGGCTGCCCTTGTAGACCACGGTGCCCGTAATGCCGCCGACCGGCGTCGTCGCCGTCCGCATGCGGTTGGGGTAATACGGGTAGATCTCGATCCCGGGAACCGGCTGGCCATCCTCCCCCAGCAGTCGGCAGAACCGCGTCTTCGGGACCACGACGTCATGCTCCTGGAGCACGATCCGACAACCCAGCTCGCGGAAGCGGGCCAGCACCTGCTCTTCGGTCTTGTAGAAACCCGCCGAACCGGTGAAGCGGCTGCCGCTGGCGGCGTAGGTATCGAGGTCTTTCTGCAACGCGGCGCCGGTGATGACCCGGGTGATGCGCTCGTAGTCGGGCGTCTCGCTGTAGGTGGTGGCCAGGTTGGCGTCCCGGGGCGCCAGCAGTCCATTGTAGGCGACGCCGATGGCCACGACCAGGCCGACTCCGGCGGCGAGCCACAGTAGCGGTTTGAGCCAACTCTTCATAGCCTGCTTCTAATCATCATGGGGCCTGCGTCATGGCAGACTAAAACACATGGGGCACATGGAAGGTATCCATGTAGCCAAATGCCTGTAGCACCAGCGCGATAACGTCCCAGAGGAGGTAGCTGCCTACGGCCCCCAGGAACATCCCTACGAAGAAAGGGCGCAAGAGGTTGCGCACGACCATGACCCCGCCGGCCTTGAGCGCGATGAACTTGACCACCAGGGCGGTCAACAAGGTCCCCCAGACCATGTTGATGAAGTAGGTATTGGCCAGGATGTACCCCACCGGATGCAGCGGGAAGCTGACCCAGAGGCTCTTAGCCACAAAAAGCAGGATGGTGACCACGAAGGAGATGCCCAACGCCCAGGCATCCGGCTTCTTCAGGTCAAAGCCGAAGGGTTGCTTCTCGTCCTGGCTCTTCTGGAAGCGCTGGTCCTGGTAGGCGACTTCAGCGGTCACGATGCGGATCTGGAAGGCCTGCTGCGCCGCCCAGTCGCCGATGTAGGGCATGTTCATCCCGCCCTTGCCATAGGCGATCGAGAGCATGAACATGCCGCCGAAGATCAGCCCCCCCAACGCGCCCAGCATCATGCCCCGATTCAGGCACTGCGCCCGCACCTTCAGCAGTCGGCCCAGTTGCAGCATCTCCACCTGGGTCGGAGCGCACATCAGATACGACGCCGAGCAGAGGAAACCGCCCGAGACGATCAGGATGACGAACATGTCAATGCCAAAGAACTGGGCGCCCCCGAAGGCGGTGAAAATGATCAGCGGCGTGTAGGGCGTCAGGTAGGTCCACGGAGTGCCGCATTCAACCCGGATGCGTGCCGTCGATATGGCGCAGGCGAGAATGAAGCCGACATACAGCAACCCCCGCCAGAACCCCACGCCGACGTATTGCATCCAGAAACAAAGAAACAGCAGCGACACGCCCAGGATCAGCAGCGCCTTCCGGTAGCTCCAGGCTTCCTGCTGGTCATCCACCGCATCAGCTCTCCCGCAGGCGCGACGCAGCACGTCCCACAGATGCTGCCGTCCGGCATACAGGGCGATGACCGCCAGCGCCATGTACGCTCCCGTGTGCTGCTGGAAGATGAAGGGAAAATCCTTGACCGACCGCCAACTGGTGAACATCTCCTCGCGCAGGTAGAAAGGCAGCGAACAGACCAGAAAGCACAGCAGGATGCTGCCCAGCAACTCCAGTTCGATGAAGAAGGCAATCGGCAGCATCACCAGCGAGATGTTGAAGGGATGCCCGTAGAAGCCGCGGAAGAACGACAGCAGCGGACGGTTGTTTTCCACGAACTTGGTCAGGTCCAGTTCGGTCTTCAGGTACGGCGTCTCGAAGTAGTGGTTGAAGCCGCGCAGAGCAATCAGAAACACCGCGATGCCAAACCCCACCCAGGTCGCCCGGCGGCGGAAGACGGTGAAGCGGAAACAGCCGTCCGCGCCCTGTTCCTCTTCCAGCAGAGTGCGCGGGAAGATCAGCATGGGAAAGCCAAAACGCTCGTTCTCGGCCCACTGTCGGCGCAGCATCAGCATCACCGCGAAGATTGCCACATACAGCACCATGATCAGGCTGCCCCACAGCAGGGCGGGCTGGGCCCATTGAGCCAAGGGGATATTGCCGCGCAAACGGTGCAGGATACCGCGGAAGGACCATGAGCTGTCCGGGCGGACGTCAACCCGGGCGCGCTCATTGGCAGGCAGGCGTTCAAGGTCCGATTCGCGGACCTCGGTGCGCCCTAGGTACAAGGACTGAATGGCCTCGTTGTTGTAGAAGCGGATATCGGCCAGCTGCACCGTGCCGGCGCCCTTGAACTCGAACACGATGTCGAGGTACTCGCCCAGTCGGTCGGGGATCAGAATCTTGGGCTGATGCACCGGCTGGAACGCGGCGGGCGTCGAGAAGCTGATCTTGGTGTCGCGGTTCAACGCGTTGACCGGCGTCTTGTCTTTCTTGTCGCTCAGCAGGTAGCAGGTGAGCAGGGTCGAGCCACGGGCGTTCTCGATGCGGGCCAGGTAGCTGAGCAGGTAATTCTCCCCCGGCACCAGTTGCACGCGGCCAGCCACAACCGTGGGGATGCGGCAGCGCAGCTTCAGCAGCTCCACGTCCTGGGTCCGCATGGCCAGGCAGCGGGTCACCTGCTGCGCCTCGGCACTGACCGTCTCGAGGGTCACGCGCCCGGCCGACTCGGGCAGGGTGGCCTCGACGTCGTCATCGTCCTTCGTTGGGGCGATGGTCAGGTGGTACCCTTCGAAGCCCTTGGCAAGATCGCGGTTCCCGTTCAGTTGCGGGCCGTGCGGCCAGAGCTTGTCCGAGTAATGCGGGTAGAGCCGTTCCTGGTCGGC
>CAILKC010000011.1 GCA_903834675.1 uncultured Victivallales bacterium
CAACCGCGGCGGCCACGCAGGGCCGCCCTCCAGGCGATCCGGCGCGTCCCGGCCGGGAGACTACTCAGGTGCAACTGCGTATCCTGCCCCAACGGGGTTGGGTCATGGTGCCAGGACGCAACCCCGTTGGGGTAGGAGGCCCTTACCACATTTGACCCAGGGTAGCGGCACCCTGGCCGCAACCCTGGGCTCTGGGCCACAGCCCCGTTGGGGCAGGGAAATGCACCTTGAGTTGTAACCTGGGTAGTTGCCCGGCCGGATCGGAATGGCAACCGCGTCGGCAAGTCTCATTCGACTATGTCCGGCTCAAACCCGGCGGGGTGTTTGTCTGGAGCGACGGGCATCCGTTCGGGCATTGCCTGGCGGGGCCTTCGCTGCAACTCAGCCGTTCATATCACGCCACCGGCAAGTCCGTGCTGGGCGCCGAGACCGGTTGCGCGTTCGCCAACCATCACCGCACGATCAGCGATTTGTTCAACTTGCAGGTCGCGGCCGGCTTCGTTGTCGAGCGGATGCTCGAACCCGATTCGCGTCAGCGTCGCCCCGACGACCCGTGGTTCGGGCTGTGGGACAACACGCCCGAACGGCTGGCGCTCATCCCCGGCACGATCATCTTCAAGAGCCGAAAGCCGCCCGCTGCGGCGAGTGGGAGGTAATGATGAATGAACAGCCCCAGCGCAAGAAACTCAGCCAACCGCAGTACGCCGGCGCCGAGGAGTTCCTGATCGAGCAGGCCCGTCCGCGTGAACGGGCGTTGTTCCGTTTCCACTTCGCCGGCGGTACGGCGGGCGACGTGCTGCGGGAGTTGTCGGCGTTTCAGAATCCGGACGGCGGCTTCGGCCGCGCTTCGGAGCCGGACCTGCGGACGCCGGACAGTTCGGCGATAGCGACGACGCATGGCTTGCAGATCATGCGGGAACTGCAGATCCCGCCGGACCATGAGATGGTTCGTTGCGCGTTGCACTACCTGCGGGCGGTTTGCGACCGGCAGAGCCACGTCTGGCCGATCATCCCGCCCACCGCGAACAAGGCACCGCATGCGCCGTGGTGGACGACGAAGGACTTGGCGACATCGTGGCGTGGGTTTCGCGCGAACCCGAGCGCCGAGATTGCCGGCTACTTCTTCCTGTTCGGTACGGCGGCGGATGAGTCGCTCCGTCAGGCGGCGTTGCGCCGCACACTCGAGTTCCTCAATGCCCAGCCACCTGACCTGCACGAGTTGCTCTGCTACGTGCGCTTGGCTGAGATGGTCCCGCTGCCGGCCGCGACCCGACGGAAGATCACCGACCGGGTGCTGGCCACCGTCGAGAGCGACCCGGCCAAGTGGCCGAAGTACGCACTGCGACCGTTGACCGTCGTGAAGTCATCGGCGTCGCCATACTACGAGCCCCTGCGCGAAGCCGTGGAAGCCAACCTCGATTTCCTTATCGCCGAACAGTGCGCCGACGGCTCGTGGCAGCCGACGTGGACCTGGGGTAACGCATTCCCCGAGACCTGGCCGGTCGCGAAAAGGGAATGGCAAGGGATTCTCACGCTTGACGCGCTGAAGGTGCTGCGTGCCT
The DNA here is from genome assembly GCA_903834675.1 of uncultured Victivallales bacterium. The sequence goes on from CAILKC010000011.1 coordinate 1,563, forward strand.
TCGGGAGGACAGGCAAATGAAACCCAACCCAATCCGCCCCATCGCCATCTGCCTGTTCCGCCACGGCAGTCGCATTCTCGTCAGCGACGGTATGGATCCCGAGACCGGCCGCGCTTACTGCCGGCCCCTCGGCGGCGCCATCGAGTTCGGCGAACGGGCGCGCGAGGCGGTCGTGCGGGAGATTCGCGAGGAACTCGGCGTCGAGATTCGCGAGGTCCGCCTGCTCGGCGTGCTCGAGAACCTGTTCACCCTCGATGGCCAGCCGGGACACGAGATCGTGTTCGTCTACGACGCGCGGTTCGTGAACGAGTCGCTCTACGCGTGCATCACGCTTCCCTTTCACGAAGCCGGTTGGGCCAGTGGCGATGCCCGCTGGCTGGACCTCACCCAGGAACGCGACCGTCTGGTGCCGGAAGGACTGATGCCGTTCCTGCCGACCGCGCCCGGTTGCCGGCCAATGGCGCGAGAGGATGACGAGGCGGTGCGTGCCATCGCTACATGCCCTATCGTTGGAGGTGAGATGCACGTCATCGAAACCGACCGCCTGACGCTGGAGCCGTTAGCAGCCGCGCATGCCGAGGAGATGTTCGCGGTGCTCGGCGACCCGGCGATCTACGAATACGAGAACCAGCCACCCGCGTCGGTCGCGGCGTTGCGCGAGCGGTACCGGCGCTGGGAAGCACGCGGTTCGCCGGACGGACGAGAAGGCTGGCTGAACTGGGCAGTGCGCCGACGCGGCGCGGAACTCATCGGCTACGTCCAGGCGACGGTCTTGCCGACGGGCCGGGCCGGTATCGCCTATGAGTTCAACAGCCGGTATTGGCGGCGCGGCTATGGCCGGGAAGCCACGCAGGCCATGCTCGCGGAACTGACCAGCCACTATGCAGTTAGCGAGTTTACGGCGGTGCTCAAGCGGGCCAACTTCCGTTCGCTCGGCTTGCTCATTTGCCTCGGTTTCGTTCCGGCGCCGGTCGACCTGCTGGCGCAAAGCGGGATTGAGGCGGATGAGGTAATGATGCATCGCGTGGCTGCCTTATTGGGAAACCCATCATGAACGACATTCACGACGCCAACCGGCGGTTATGGGACGCGCGTAGCGCCGACTGGGCGAAACGCCCGGAGACCGAAAAGGTCTGGCGGCGCTGTGCCAAGGAACCGGGCCTGGTCCTGGACGAGCGCGAACTGCAGTGGCTCGGCGACGTTGCCGGCCAACGCGTCGCGGTGTTGGGCAGCGGCGACAACCTCGCGGTGTTTGCCCTTGCCGGCATGGGGGCGCGCGTCACATCGGTGGACATCGCGGAGAACCAACTCGCCGTGGCCCGACAACGGGCGGCGGAGTTGGGGCTGGCAGTGGAGTTCCTGCGAGCCGACGTGTCGGACCTGTCCGACTTGTCCGACAGCACCTTTGATCTGGTCTATACCGGCGGACACATCGCCATTTGGGTGTCGGATCTGCGGACGTTCTACCGCGAGGCCGCGCGCCTCCTGAAGCCGGGCGGACGGATGGTCGTCAGCGAGTATCATCCGTTCCGCCGCATCTGGAGAGACACGCCGGACCGGCTGGAGATCGCCGCCGATTACTTCCACCGGGGGCCGTACACCTACGAAGTGCCCGGTGGTCAAGCCCACGAGTTCCAGTGGACCGTGGGCGATTACATTAGCGCGGTGCTGGCTGTCGGCTGCGAACTGGAAGCGGTGGAGGAATTCGGCACCGGCTCGGATGGCGATTGGGAAGTACCGCCGGTCGGCGGACTGCCGCGAGTGCTGCTGGTGGTAGGGCGGAAACGAACCTGAACCTGGTCATCCGGTTGAGGGGGTGTGCATGAACTGCTTCTACTGCGACAAGATTGTGGCCATCGATCCTGAGTACGTAGCCGCGGCGGCGGCGTTCGATCTGGGTTCGGACGCACCGCGGTGCGGGCGGCATTGGCGGTATGTGTGCGGGCAATGCGGCAAGCCGGCGCACTTCATGGCCGTCGCGTTCTGTCCGAGAACCGGGAAGTGCTTTTGCGCAAGGTGCGCGACCGCCCGACGCGAGGTCGTGGCGCAGTACTGGGCTTGGGGGTACTACTTCGAATTGCAGTCCCCGTGGTCGGGGCAATGGCTGCCGGCGTTGGACCGGTTGGAGTTTGAAGGCCAATTGCCGGCGGATGTGCCGGGGCGCTCGGAGGAGCCTTGGCTGACCCGGTATCCTGAGACGCCCGTACAATGGCGTTCTTCCCGGGAATGCACCGATGCCGACGTGCAGGCGAAATGGAACGCGAACGCCCAACGGTGGACTGGCTGCGCGAGAGGTGCTGGAGGGCAATCCGACCGACAGTACGAGGGGGTCGGCCCGACCGTTCCCCAGCAGCCCCGACCAGAGACGGCGGAAGTCCTGCCATTCGGCATGACGGCCCGCCGACCTCCACGCCCTGCGGGCGGAAGAAACGGCGACCTGTGCAATAAGGATGGGCCGAGGTATTCAGCCCCAAAGGGGCGCTCTATACCAGCCCAGGGCAACGCCCTGGGTAACCCGTCCACAGCGCGGATTGAGCCCTGAAGGGGCGGCCCATGCGACCTCTGCGCGAACCGAGGGCAGATAGCTCGCCCCTACAGGGCTCAAACCCATAACTATCCTATTCCCAGGGCGTTGCCCTGGGCTGGTATGGCCGCGCGCCTTCAGCGCTCCAGGCGGACTCCCTTATTGCACAGGTCGAAAAGAAACAGCCTTGCCGACAAGGCCAGACGGCTTGCCGACTTCAGCCCAGCGCCTACGGTAGGACCCTCAGCGCTGCGCCATGTCCAGGCCTGAAGCGACCGTACCCCGAAGGACAAAGGACTAGCGATGGATCCGATCCAGGATGCCTGCGTCACGTTCCGACGGATCACCCCGGCGGGGGAGAACTGGTTCTTCGGCTACTACGACAACCAAGCCTTTGCGCCGGACGATGAGCGGCACCTCGCCCATCGCGTGGCCTTCTGCGACCGTCTCCAGCAGCCTGGCGACGCCGCCGACCTGGCGGTCCTCGACCTGGCCGACGGCAGCGCCGAGGTCTTCGCCACGACCCGGGCCTGGAACTTCCAGCAGGGGGCCATGCTGCAGTGGGTGGGCGAGCGCCGCAACACCGTCTTCTACAATGCGGCGACCGCGGCGGGCGACTACCGGGGGATCGTCCACGACCTGGGCCGCCAGCGCGTCCGGGAGCTGCCCATGGCCCTGGCCGATCTGTCCAACGATGGCCGCCGTGGCCTGGCCATCAACTTCGACCGCGTCTTCGACTTCAGGCCGGGCTACGGCTACTGCCAGAAGCGTGATCCCTGGCTCGGCCAGCGCCATGCGACCGAGGATGGCGTCTGGCTGGTCGATGTGCCTCGTGCTCGTCTCCGGCAGGTGCTTTCCATGCAGACCCTTTGGGCGGCTATGGCGCACGCCTTTGCGGGTGCGGACTGCAAGATCTGCGTCAACCACATCACCTTCAACCCGACCGCGGAGCGCTTCGTGCTCCTGGCGCGCACCTTCCCCGAGGGCGACCTCAAGCGCTGGGCCACCACCGTCTTCGTCGCCGATCTCAAGGGCTGCCTGCAAGCGACGTTGGTGGATGCCGCGATGGCTTCGCACTACTGGTGGAGCGACGCGCGGCGGCTGCTGTTCTTCATGGCCGGCAACGCCGGCAACCAACTCTATGAAGTGGACGTCGAGACCGGGGCGCAAACCGTGATCGACGCGGCCTTCTTCAGCTCCGATGGCCACTGCAGCACCTCGCCCGATGGCCAGTGGCTGCTGTACGACAGCTACCCGCGCCAGGGCTACCGCTACCTCTATCTCTACAACCTGCCCCGGCGACAGGGCCTGACCCTCGCCGGGCTCTACGATCTGCCCGTCTCGGTGACCGACATCCGCTGCGACCTGCACCCACGCTGGAACCGGCAGGGCACCGGCATCTCGCTGGATGCCACCTTCGAGGGCTTCCGAGGCATCTACACCGTCGACCTGCAGGACGTCATGAAGGAACGCTTCAGCAGGGCCTGAGTCTCAGATGGCGTGCTGACGCTCTGCGCTACTGGAACTCGAGGGCGGCACCTGGACCGGCGGTGCTGGCGCCGACGGCATGTGGGACCTCAACTAAAGCGCCCGAGTCAACGGCTGCCGTCTCGATCGCTGGACGGCGCTTTCGGGCGGGTGCGAGGGCTGTCGACCACCCCGACGCCCAGGCGGTAGATGCGTGTCTCCAGCGGCGCTGCGGTCTTGGAGTCGAATACCATCAGCGCGTTCTCATCGTAGCTGTGCAGCAAGCCGGTGGCGAGGCAGAGGTAACGTACGACGGCGTTCAGAGGGACGTTGTTCAGCTTCAGGGTGACGGTGCCTTCGTTGAAAATCTTGAGGCCCGCCGGCGTGAAGCGGAACAACATGTTGAGGCCCTTCCCCTCGGGATCAGCCGTCTTCGACTGCTCTTTCAGAAACTCGAACACTTCCCGTGGCGAGGCGTCCTCCACGTCGACCGTGCGGATCAGGATCTTGGCAGCACGGCTCTCCACCGTGCCCGCGGCGGCCAGCCCGGCACAGAAGACAAGCAGCAGCACGGCCTCTCGCGTCTTCATCTTTACGCTGCCTTTCCAGGGAGCCACCAGGCTCCCCTATCACCCGATGATTCTACACCGTCGCCGCGCGAAGGCCAAGGGGGCGGCGGGCGGTTCCGAGAAAGAGCCCCCGCTAGATCTGGCAGGCGTCTGCCATGATGCTGCTTGCCGCCATGGAGCCCGCGATGCCATCGCCCGTTTCGGGCGGGTTCGCGGTATCCCCAGGTACGGCGGAAGCCCCGGCAAGGCCGGTGCGGACCGCCGGCTCCAGCGTGCCTACCACCCGGAAAAAGAAACAGCCCTGGGCGGCGGGTGTCCGTCGGCGGACCGTGATGCGTTCCGCCGTTCCGTATGGACACATCATTGGACGCCGGTCTCGTACGCAGCGACATTAGCGGCCACACCTCACGATCCAGGCCCGACGCGGGCCATCCGTTGAATGACGAAAGGCGACATGAACGCCCCCGACACCCCGGCACACGAGACCTGGGACCTCTGGCAGGACCGCGCCCACGAGCCCGCTCTCAACATGGCCCTGGACGAGGCGCTGTTACTGACCGCCGCGGCGCGGGCGCGGCCCCTGCTGCGCTTCTACGCCTGGGGCTGTCAGGCGGTGACCATCGGCTACGTGCAGCGTCACGCGGCGGCACCCGCCGGCTTCGCGGTGATCCGGCGGCTCACCGGCGGCGGCGTGGTGTATCACGACCATGACTTCACCTACACCGTCGTGGTGCCCGAGGGGCACTGGCTGACCGGTTTGGACCGCCTGCACAGCTACCGCTGGATCAATCGCAGCGTCCAGGCCGGACTCGAGCGCTGCCGCCTGAGGGCAGAGCTGGCCGCCGACGAGATCCCGCACCAGGTCGACCGCCTGACCATGGTCTGCTTCCAGAACCCCACCCGTTACGATGTGCTGCTGGCCGGACGCAAGGTCGCCGGCAGCGCCCAGCGTCGCACCCGCGCTGGCCTCCTGCACCAGGGCAGCCTGCACTTCGGCGCGCCGCTCCCCCTGCCACGCCCCCGCCTGGCCGAGGCGCTGATCGAAGGCTTCCGGGTCACCCTCAATCTCGACTTCGAACCCTTCACGCCAAACGCCAAAACCCTGGCGCTGGCCCAGCAGTTGGCCACGGAGAAGTATGGTTCGGACGCCTGGAACCAGCGGCGGTAGCGCCGCGGCGCTGACCGTTCGCCGCCGGCCGGCGATTCGGTTTCGCGAAAACGCCAGCCTCTGGCGCGCTAGGGCGGTTCTGGCGCTATGGTGGGAAGCCGTGGTTCACGGTTCGCGTGGGGGCGACGACGGGTACGATGGAGTGGCTTGCCTATGACACCCAGAGAGATCGTTTCGGCGACGATCGAGTTTCGCGGTCCAGAGCGGCTGGCACGCTCCTTTCCCGGAGAGTACGGCAGCGACTTTACCAGCTGCAGCATGGATCCCAACCCTGACGGCCGGCCGGGCAAGGGCGTCGACGAGTGGGGGGCGGTGTGGGAGAACATTGGGGTGTGCCGTCTCGGTGAGGTCAAGGAGTTCCCGTTGCGGGAATGGGCTGATCTCGACCGCATCAAGATCCCGGACGTCACCGAACCCCGGCGCTGGACGCATCTCGAGGGCATCCGCGAGCGTTCGGGGGATCGTTACCTGCTCTGCAACGGCATCTCCCTGTACGAGCGCGTCCATTTCCTGCGCGGCCTGGAGAACACCTGGGCGGACATCTATACCGACCCGACCAACCTGCGCCGTCTCATCGGTATCCTGGTCGACATGAATCTGCATGCGGTCGAACGCTACGGGCGGCTGGGGTGCGATGGCTTCATCTTCTGTGATGACTGGGGGTTGCAGGACCGGCTGATGATCTCGCCAGCGACCTGGCGCGAGTTCTGGAAGCCGGCCTACGCCATGGTCTACCGGGCCGCCCGCGCCGCCGGCCTGCACACGCTGCTGCACACCTGCGGCTACACTCTTGACATCCTACCGGACCTCATCGAGATCGGGCTGGATGTCATCCAGCTCGACCAGCAGGAGAACATGGGGCTGGAGCGCCTGGCTGCCTACGCGGGTCAGATCACCTTCTGGTGTCCGGTCGACATCCAGACGGTCATGTGTCACGGCAGCGAAGCCGATATCCGAGCCTACTGCCAGGCGCTGGTGCGCCAGCTCGGCACGGCCAGGGGCGGCTTCCTGCCCAAGTGGTATGGTGACCCGGTCGGTGCGGGTCACACCCAGGCCGCCGTCGACGCCATGTGCAGCGAATTCCTGCGCCTCGGACCGTAACTGCCGCCGAGGCTCGGAGAGGCGAGGACGCGATGGACAGGTACGCTCTGTTGGGTTGGCCGGTAAAGCACTCGGTGTCGCCCCAGATGCAGGGCGCCGGCTTCCGGGCTTTGGGTCTCCAGGCGACCTACGAGCTGGTCGAGGTGCCGCCGGAGGGATTATCCGAATGCGTCGGGAGGCTGGTGCGTGAAGGCTATGCCGGCTGGAATGCCACGGTGCCCCACAAGGAGCAACTGGCGACCCTGATGCACGACCTGGATCCCGCCGCCGGGGCAGCTGGCTGCGTCAATACCGTGGTCAACGCGGGCGGCCGGCTCAAGGGCTATTCGACCGATGGGGTTGGCCTGGAGCGCGCCATCGCTGAGAGCTTCGGGCTGGCCGTCCTCGGGGCGCGGTTTCTGTTCTTGGGAACGGGCGGCGCGGCGCGCGCCACGGCGGTGTACTTCGCTGGCGCCGGGGCGGCAGAGATCGTCTTGGTGAACCGGACGGTGAGCAAGGCAGAAGTCCTGGCCGCGAGCATCACCGCGGCGGCGCCCGGCTGCCCGGTGCGCTGCCTGCCGTTGGCGGAGGCCGCGGCGGTGGGTCGGGTCCTCGGCAGGATGGACTGCCTCATTCAGTCGACCTCGCTCGGTCTGCACGCGGGGGAGGCGCCGCCCCTCGACCCGACGTGGTTGCCGCCGCCGCTGGCCGTCATGGACATGATCTACGGCAACACGCCCTTCCTGCTGGGCGCCAGGGCGCGTGGTTGCCGGACGGCCGACGGCCGCGGCATGCTGTTGCATCAAGGCGCCCGCAGCTTCGAATTGTGGACTGGTCGGCAAGCTCCGGTGGAGGCCATGCGCGCCGGTCTCGAACAGGCTTTGGCCGCCCGCCGCTGAGGCGGGTTGCAGGGGAACCAGGCGATGCCGCAACGCGAGATCGTGGGCCAGATACTGCCGCTGTTCAGTGCTTTCGTGTTCGTCTTGGGCACGGTGGTGGGCAGTTTTCTCAACGTCGTCGTCTGGCGGCTGCCGCGCGGTGAATCGCTCAGCCATCCGGGCAGTCATTGCCCGAAGTGCGGCCACGCCATCCGGCCGTGGGAAAACATCCCCATCGTAAGCTGGCTCGCGCTGCGGGCTCGTTGCAGTCAATGCCGACTGCCCATCTCGATGCGCTATCCGCTGGTGGAGCTGGCCAACGGCTTACTGTTCCTAGTCTTGTGGTGGCGCCTGTGGCAGTCGTCCATGCCGCTGTCGTCGCTGTGGGGCTACCTCTTTCTCGGCTCGGCGCTGCTGGCGGCTTCCCTGATCGACATAGAGCACTTCCTCATCCCCGACGCGATCACCTTCACGGGCATGGGCGTCGCGGCGCTGCTGGCTGGGTTTTTTCCGGAGACGCATGTGGGCAACGGCCTGACCGGCCTGCCCGGCGGCGAGCAACTGATCACCACGACGGTGTGCTACGGGCTGGCGACCGTGAGCGGGGTCGGGGGCGACAAGCCCGCGCCTCACGGCCCTCTTCGATGTGGCACTTGGCATGCTGGTCGGGTACGCCATGCTCCGCCTGCTGCTCGAGGCGGGCCAGCGTCTGTGGGGACGGGCTCGAGAGCGTCGCCGCGAACCGGTCAGCGCCCGGATCAGCGCCACCGGCGTCAGCATCGGCGAGGACGACCTCGATGCCGCCTGGGAGGACCTGCTCGTGCGGCCCGGCGATGTGTTCCTCTGCCGAGCCACGACCCTCTCGGCGCCGGGCTGGGAGCCTCCGGCCGACGCGGCGCCCGTGGAGATCCGGGTGACCCGTTCGAGGCTGTTCATTGGCAACCTCGAGCGCCCGCTGGCGGCGGTGGAGACGATGAGCCTGGAACTGGTCTCATGGGAGTATCCGCGGGACGTCATGGGGCACGGCGACCTGAAACTACTGGCGTTGATTGGCGCCTTCATGGGGCCGGATGCCACGGTCTTCGTGCTGATGTGGGGCGCCTTTCTGGGCTGCGCCTGGGGAATCGGCCGAGGCGCGCTCAACCCGCCCCAGCGCCGGGAGCCGCTGCCATTTGGGCCTTTCCTGGCCGTTGGCGCGCTTCTGTGGACCCTGTTCGGCGAGACCTTAGTGCGCTGGTATGGTGACCTCCTGGCGGGTCGCGCCGCGTAGTGTTTGCAGAGCGTACGGGATTTCGCTTGCAATGTCGGGCGTGCGCGGCAATATTGGCTTCGTAGTCAGGTCTGCTGCGTCCTGCACAGGACCCGCTACGGGATGGGTGTTGAGCCCTGAGGCCGGACGGGATCGCGTGGTGTGAGTCGCCTTCGGTGGTGAGATGGCTGCGAATCGGCCACGCAGCGGAGTGGGATGGCGAGGTCGGCGCAGGCCGCCTACAGCGCAGGAGTGATCCATGGGAAAACTCGGAACGATCTTCGGTATCCTGGCGGCCATCCTGGCGCTCGCCGCAGCTTACCTGAGTTTCATGATTTCTGGTAAGCGTGCCATCTACGAGGATCGTGCCTCTAAGCTCGCCACCACGGTGACCCAGATGGTCGACAAACTGGACCAGAACAGTAATTCCACTGCCAAGGCCGCGGTGTCGTTCACGGTGGCCGAGGGGCAGAAGAACGGCAGTCCGGAAGACACGCTGGGCTGGAAGAAGTATGTCGCTGACCCTGGCGCCTTCGACGCTAGCCTCGGTCAGGCCGTGGGGCTGGCACAGAAGCTCAATGGGCAGCGCGACAACCTCGCAAAGTCGCTCGCCGACACCTCGACACAGTTGGGGATGGACCTCGATGTGAAGGAGTTGCGCGACCTTTCCAGTGAAGCCGGGGCTGGGGCGGCCATCGCCGCCGTGACCGGCCACGTCGAGGCCGTGATGAGCCGCGACAAGGCCATGGTCGACGCCCTCGTCAAAGCCGCGGGCACCATCAACCACCCGCTGGACGCCGCCGCGCTCAACAAGCGCGAGGAATCCACGGATGCCGATGGCAAGACGGTCAAGGGGCAGTTTCCCTGCGCCGCGCCGCTGGAGACCTTCAGCGGCAATGTGAAGGGCCTCGCCACGCGCGCCAACGATTACGCGGAGGCGATTGTGGCGGGCATTCGCGGCGTCAACAAACACACCTGGCAGGCCGACCCTGAGAAGCTCAAAGACGAGCGCGAATACAGCGGCGTGCTGACCTCACTGCAGAATGATTTTACGGACATCAACGAGCAACTGGCCCTGTACGAACAGGCCAAGAAGGAAGTCGCCGAGCAGAAGACGCGCATCTCGCAGTTGGTCGAGGAAGTCGAAGAGGCCTCGGCCGAGCTGAAGGACGTCAAGAAGGACCTCACCAAGGCCAAGAATCAGATTGTTCGGTTGCAGAAAGCGACCGGGATGAATGAGGACGGTCCCAGCGGGCCGGATCCGAACCTGTCGGGGGAAGTGGTCGAGGTGAACGATCAGTGGAATTTTGTGGTGTTGAACCTGGGTCGTACCAACCGGCTTCCGGAGAACCTGAAGATGCTGGTGGCGCGCGGCGACAAGCTGGTGGCGCGTCTGCAGGTCTCACGGGTCATGGGTAAGGTCTCGGTGGCTGAGATCCTCCCCGATGCCAATGTCGAAGCGGTCAAGGTCGGTGACCGGGTGATCATGCCGAAAGAGCAGGAGCAATGAGTCCCGACGCGGGGCGGAAGGTCGGCGCATGAGCAAGCTGTTTCCTATCGCGATGATCCTGACGGTTGGGGCCCTGGCCGCGGTTTTGGTGTTCCAGATCATGGACCTGCGGGCGTTTGGGGTTCTGTGAGACGGGGAGGACGGCCTTTGCGACGGCTACGCGCCATTCGGGTTCCGGTGCTGTTGAGCCTTGCGGCGCTGGTTCTCTGCACGCTGTTGGGAGGTTGCATGTCGGCCGGGCTTGAGGAGCAGTCCGACCGGGAATTGCTGCCTTGGAGCGAGCCCGCCGCCTGGGAGCGTACCACCCTGGGGGTGCCGTTCTGAGGTGTTCCTTCAGGGTGACCCCATCTGCCGCCGTCGGCCCGTCAAGGCCCGACGGCGGTTGCATTTGGGGGGAGGCATACCAGGCGTAATAGGCTGAGGCTTGGGCTGTAGCAGAGGGCCTATCCCAGCATGACCTGGAAGGCCTTGGGGCGGTCGCCGGTGACGAAGTAGTAGATCGCCCCGACCAGGCTGGGCAGGAGGGCGCCCAGCACCTCGCCGGCGATCAGGCCGATCATCAATGGCTTGATGCGGTTGTAGGTGCGATTGCCGCCGTACTTGAGGACCATCCACTTGACCAGCGACCCGAGCAGGAAGGCTCCGGCAAACGCCTGGATGTGGGTGGTACACCAGGTCACAAAGAGCAGGGGATGCAGAGGCCAGTTGCGGAAGCGCAGTCGCGCGGCGCTGAACAGCAGCACCAGCGCCAGGCCGGCCACAAAGCCCCACATGCAGGCCGCATTGGGCGCCAGGTGCTGAAAACGCTCCCAGCCAGAGTAGGATAGGCTGGTCGTGAGCATGTCCTGGGCGGCGAGTTTACGCTTCACCGCGATGGCGTTCTGAAACTGCATCGTGGGCACGCACTGGTCGGCCCAGGATTCCCAGATGGCATTGCCCTGGTCGTACTGGATGTAGAGCGTCAAGGGCAAGGCCACCGCCAGCCCCAGCAGCACCGCGGCCGCACACCACATCGCGGTGCGGCCCAGGCGCACCCGCCGCATCTCCATCAGGCCCAAGGAATTCGACATGAAGGGCATGATGGACTCGCGCGGGTCCATCACCAGGATCATGCTGACTACTTGCAGCAACAGCAGCACCCGCGGCCCGAGGCTCGGGGCGCCCATGAACCCCCAGACGATGCAGCACGGGAAGATGTTGCTCTGCAGGTGGAACAGGCCCGCCTCGGAAATGATCCGGCTCATGATGACGTAGAACACCACCAGCACGCCGGAGTACATCACCGCCAGTTGCCAGTCCACCCCGACCGCGATGAGCTGCGCCGTGAAGGCCAGCATCAGCACCAGAAACAGCCGACAACCCCAGACCGACGGCCCGTCAGCCTCCCCCGAGCGGCCCCAACCCAGCGCCCGCGATAAGACCTGCCCGTAGAAGCGCCGCCCGGTGTACAGCAACGCCATGAACAGACCCACGTTGGCGCCGAACAGAATGAACATGCGCGGCTTCAGCCCCGTGTACCAGTAACTGCCCTCGACCACGTTGTTCAGGTTCATGCCGTAGGCCGCAAAGACGCCCACGACCAGAGCCCAGAGCCACGGACCGATGCCGAAGGTGAAAGAGAGGTCCGTCGGGATGAAGAAGCAGATGCCAATCACCGAGAAGTAGAGCGTCGGCACGAACAAGCCCCAGCCGCCCCCACGGCCCAAGGTCGGGAAGAACTGGGCCAAGGGCCCGAACGAGAAGCGCACCGGAATCGGGATGAGGACCTCCGGGAACCAGGCGCAGAGGTAGTTGTTGGTGTGAATGAAGAGGACCGCCAGCGTGCCGATCCAGAACAGGCGCTCGCGGAACAGCGGCACGCGGCCGTCGCTGTCTGCCGGCAGCAGCGAGTTGGCAAAGGCCGCGATCGGGTAAGGGAGGTGTTCGTGCTGGCTCCACTGACGGTGGATCATCACCGACAGCGCGATCAGCGCAAACCAGAGGGTCAGCACCATCGGCATCCAGACCGCGACCGGACGCACCCAGGCGTACCAAGGCACCGTCGTCGGCGCGATGTGGTTGCCCGGCGAACCCAGCCCCTGCACAAAGCCGCCCAGCACCGTGTCCTCGTCCTGGCTGAGATCGGCCATCAGGGACTTCGGCACGTACGAGAGAATCTGCTCTTCGCGCCAGGCGGGTTCGAGTTTCTCATAGTGGTAAGGCAGAACCAACGACGAGGAGAAGGTGCGCAGCAAGCCGGAGCCGGGCAGGCAGCACGAGGCCAGGGTCAGCGCCAGGATGACGGCCATCTCACCGCCGGTAAGGTGCCGCTTCCGCAGCAGAGGATTGACGAACAGCATGAAGAGGATGAGCACCCCGTAGACCGAGACGGGCATGTTGTTGCCCACCAGATAGGTCTGGCGCAGCACCCGGTCATTGAGGAAGCTGGCGCCGCAGACCAGCGCGGCGCCCAGCAGCCCAAGCAGTACGGCTCGGCGAGTCATCAACCCTCCTCGATTAGGCTCCCGCTCACGATTTCGGCGACGCAGGGTAGCATAGGCGCTAAGGCAGGCTTTGGCAACCCGCGCTGGCCGTGTTGGAGCGCTGGCAGAATGGCGCGCAGCGGTTATTTTAAAAGGTTCGATCCCGGTAACGACGCGACCATGAAGGACGCACGTGTCCGGCGTGACACTCGCCCCGCAAGAGCAGGCCAACCCACACCGGGAGAACGGAATCCAGATGGCTCCTCAATTCGTCTTTCAGATGCAGGATGTCTCCAAGTTCTACAATGACAAGCCGGTCCTGCAAGAGATCTCGCTGTCGTTTTACTATGGCGCCAAGATCGGCATCGTCGGCGAGAACGGCTCCGGCAAGTCGACTCTGCTGCGCATCATGGCCGGGCAGGACACCGACATCCTGGGCAACGCCCAGTTGATGAAAGGCATGCGGGTGGGGTTTGTGCCCCAGGAGCCCCGGCTGAATCCGGAGAAGACGGTACGCGGCAATCTCGAAGAGGCCATGGCGCCAGTCCAGGCGCTCATCGACCGCTATGACAAGGTCTGCGGCGAACTCGGTGAGGACCATACGCCGGCCGAGATGGATAAGCTCGGCAACGAGATGGACCGTTTGCAGAACGAGATCGACCGCGTCAGCGGCTGGGAAATCGACCGCATGCTCGATATCGCCTCCGACGCCCTGGTTCTGCCCCCGGACGATGCCGATGTAAGCACTCTCTCAGGCGGCGAACGCCGCCGCGTCGCCCTCTGCAAGGTGCTGCTTGAGAAGCCCGACCTGCTGCTGCTGGACGAGCCTACCAATCACCTCGATGCCGAAACCATCGCCTGGCTCGAGGAGCAGTTGCGCGAGTATCCCGGCACGGTGATCATCGTCACCCATGACCGCTACTTCCTGGACCACATCACCCGCTGGATCCTGGAACTCGAGAACACCCGCGGCATCCCGTTCGAGGGTAACTACACCTCCTGGCTGGAGCAGAAGTCCGAGATCCTGCGGCAGCGGGAGAAGTCCGAATCACAGCGGCAGAAGGTGTTGGTGCGCGAACTGGACTGGATTCGGAGCAGCCCCGGCGGGCGCCACACCAAGCAGCAGGCCCGTATCAGCCGCTACGAGGAAATGGCGGCGCAGCGCTTTGAGGTCCAGAAGGAAGACTGCCTGATCCAGATCCCCCCGGGCCCGCACCTGGGGAACAAGGTGGTGATCGCCAAGGGCGTGTGCAAGGGGTTCAACGGCGTCACGCTCATCAAGGACTGCGACTTCAGCCTGCCGCAGGGCGGTATTGTGGGGGTGATTGGCCCCAACGGCACCGGCAAGACGACGCTGTTCCGCATGATTGTCGGTGCGGAGAAGCCGGATGCCGGCGAGCTGGTGGTCGGCGAGACGGTGGTGCTGGCGCACGTCGACCAGAACCGCGATGCCCTGGACGACTCCCTGACCGTGTACGAAGAGATCACGGGCGGGCAGGAGGAAATCCAGCTCGGCGGCAGGACCATGAACGGCCGCGTCTATTGCGGGCGCTTCAACTTCCGCGGCCAGCAGCAGCAGAAAAAGGTCGGCAAGCTCTCCGGCGGCGAGCGCAATCGCGTGCATCTGGCGAAGCTGCTGAAGACCGGCGGCAACCTGATTCTCCTGGACGAGCCCACCAACGACCTCGACGTGGCCACCATGCGCGTGCTCGAACAGGCCCTGATCGACTTCGCCGGCTGCGCCATGGTCATCAGCCACGATCGCTTCTTCCTCGACCGCATCTGCACCCACCTCCTGGTCTTCGAGGGCGACGGCCGACTGCGCTGGTTTGAAGGCACGTTCTCGGACTACGAGGAGAAGATGTTGGCGCAGGACGCCGACCATCTACTCCACCGTCGGCCGAAGTACAAGAAGCTGGGGCTGTAGAGCCTGGCTGGCAGGTGACTGGAAGCCGCGACACCCATGCAGATCGTCTTTGTGCGCCTCTTGGCCGTCTCCTCCATGGTCCTCATGGGCGTGCTGGCGCGTCGGCGTGGCTGGCTTGATGCGGTCGGGACGCGGCAGATTGCGCTGTTGGTCACCAACCTCCTCTACCCGGCTCTGATCTACGCCTCGCTGGTGCAGACCTTCACGCTCCCGGGGCTGGCGGCCAACTGGACCCTGCCAGCGGGAACGCTGCTGATCATGGGGGTCGGCTTCGGCGTCGGCCTGCTGGCGGCGCGTCTGGTGCCGTTCCGCGGTGAAGGCGAGCGCCGGGCCTTCCGCTTCCAGTGTACGATCAACAACTACGTTTTTCTGGCCATGCCGCTGGTGCTCATCTATTGGGGCGCGAAGGGCGTGGCGCTGCTGGTGTTCTCGACCGTCGGCAGTGAGATTTCGTTGTGGACCCTGGGCGTGATCGCGCTCACTGGGCACCGGGTCGAGTGGCGCAGTCTGAGGCACCTGTTCAGCATGTCCATGGGCGCGATCCTGGCGGCCGTACTGACGCTGGGGGTCGTGCAGGTGACCGGCTGGCAGGCTCCGGCGGGCGGCCTGGTCGGCGATCTGCGGCAGGCACTGCTGGGGGCGCTCGATATCGTGGGGAAGGGCACCGTGCCGCTGGCCATGGTGGTCGCCGGCAGCCGTATGGCCGAGCTCCGGCCGAGACATCTGCTGCGGCTGCCGCAACTGGTGGTGGTCGGACTACGCCTGGCGGTGATTCCGGCGGCGGCCTTGGCGCTGTTGAACGTCCTGCCCTTCGCCCCCGACGCCAGGAATGTACTCACCATCGTGGCGGTGATGCCGTCCTCCATCGCCAGCGTCATGCTCAGCGAGATCTACGCGGCCGACAGCGAGTTCGCCGCCACGGCGGTGCTGCTCACCCATGTGGCGGCACTGTTCACGATCCCGCTGTGGCTGGGCTGGGCGCTGTAGAGGCCAGGGTGACCTGCAGAAGCAGCGACACCAGCAGGCCGATGGCACACATGGCATACATGCCGCCGTCCTGGCCCATCAAGCTCTCGCCCCAGCGCGCCGCGAACAGCCCCGCGAATGAGCCCATGCCGACCAGGCACTCGTTGACCCCGATGTTGAGCGACCGCCGCCCGGAGTTACTGGCGTAGTACACGGCGGTGAAGTAGGCATAGCCCATGTACAGCCCCGACACGATGATCGCCGCCGCGGCGATCGGGAAGATGGGCTTCAGCCAGGCCAGGCCGAGCAGGACCGCACCGGCAAGATGCAGGACCACCAGCGGCGTGCGCCGGTAGCGCCAGGTGGTGAAGGCCGCCACCCGGTAGCCCCAGACGCCCTGAACCAGCATGTGCAGCGCCAGCACCAGCCCCGGCAGGAAAGGCGCAATGTCCGTGCGCGCGCACACTGCCGGCCACAGGCTCTGCAGGGGCCGCTGCACAAACATCGCCGTGAAGATCAGACACCAGCCCACCAGGACATAGCGCGGGTTCACCGCCCGGGCCCCGGGCGCCGGTGCGTCCACCTGCTCATCGGCGCTGACCATGGCGTGTGGACGCGCCTGGTGCCGCAGCAGCGCCACCAGGATCACCGTCCCGACCAGCAGAGTCGTCACGCACAAGGCCAGGCTGCCAAGCCGATACAGGCTGCCCGAACTCAGGAAACCGGCCGCACTGCCGACACTCCAGGCCAGCGTGTACCGTCCCACCGTCAGCGCCAGCCCGCCAGGCACGGTCTCGCCCCGCATAAAGGTCTGGAAGGAATTGAAGAAAAGAGCCAGGAAAACGAAGAGCAGCGCCTGGCACACCATCTGCGGCACAAAGGAGGTCACCAGCAGGCAGATGATCCCCATCACCGTGCTGCCCGCCGTGCTGGCGAACAGGAAGCCGCGCGCGTTGCGTCGGCTCAGCACCAGTCCCGCCAGCAAGCTCGTCACCATGTAGGCGAGCTGACCAATGCCGCCGATCCAGGCGCACTGCAGGCCGCTGAGGCCGCACTTACCGGCGCCGTAGAACACCGCAAAAAGGACCAGGAAGACGATCCAATCCATCAGCGCCGGGCAGACCTGCATGAACATAGAGAAGACTCCGTGACCGAGATTTGGCCCCGCCCTGGGGAGACCGTGGCGGTAACCCCGTCCACCCCCCAAACAGAAGTCCATAGGATAATGCCGTAGCTACGGGTAACAAGCGGAAGCGCGGCACGGACAGGGCTTCAAGATGACGAGCGCGCTGGCCGTTGCGTCGCGTTCCGCGCCTTGGAGCCCGCGATGCCATCGCCCGTTTCGGGCGGGTTCGCGGTATCCCCGGTTACGGCGGAAGCCCCGGCAGAGCCGGTGCGGACCGCCGGCTCCAGTGCGTCGCGTGGTGTCCTTGGAGCGGTATCCCCGGTTACGGCGGAAGTCCTGCCGGGCAGCAAGGTGGACCGGCTGCTCGCCGGAGCGCTTGGATTCCGGCGCGCCGCGGGCACATTGAGGGGGCGCTTGCAGGCGTGCTGCAAGGCCGGACGCCCCGATGAGAGGGGTGCGGGTCTCGCACCAACGCGGCAGCGAGTGTCTGGGGGGGCTGAGAGCCATGGCAGAGGCTACACGCAGCATCCGGTTCTATGATAGCAGTGCCATCGCGGCCCAGTCGGGCCTGCGCCTGGAAGCGGTTCCGGTCAACAAGCACGGCGTGGTCTTTGACCGTGGGCCGGCCTCGGACCTGGCCGGGGTCAGCGTCTTTGCCGGCAGCGTGCAGGTCCTGGCCGATGGCCGCTTTCGCATGTATTACTACTGCAACGCGGTACGGGGCGGACCGCGGAGCATGCGCCTGGCGGTGGCGGAGTCTGCCGACGGCTATCACTGGGAGCGCCCCGAGCTGGGTCAACTCACCTGGCAGGGGCAGCCCACCAACCACTTGCACATCAAGGGCTTGCCCGCAGACGCCAACCTCACCCAACCGAGTGTGGTGCGGCTGCCGGATGGGGGCTGGCGCATGTATGTCTGGCTGCACGCACAGGAGCGGGGCCTGATCCGCTACCTGATCGCGGACAGCCCGGACGGCCTGGACTGGACCTTACTGGATCTCAACCGCCCGGCGGTCTTCCACCCGGCCGATCTGGAGGTGGGCCAGGCGGCTTGGGTGGCCGGGTTGACGGCCGCTGACCCGAAGGCGAAGTTTGGCGACCGCCGCACCTGGCCTTTCCTCGAGGCCAAACGCATTCGCAGCAACGACGCCACCAACGTCTACTACGATGCCGAGAGACGAGAGTTCGAGATGCTGTCAGTCTGGTTGCTGCCGAACCGACCCGAGACCGGCCGTCACACCCCGCATGACAACGCCCCGCAGGTCCTGCGCGTCATCCACCGCCGCACCAGCGCCGACGGCATCGTCTTCAGCGACCCGGAGCTGATCATCATGCCGGACGAGGCCGATCCGCCGACCCAGCAGTTCTACTACCTGGCGCAGCATCGCGAGGCCGACTGGCGCATCGGTTTCCTGGGCGACTACCCGTGCTGGGAGCAGACCATGGACATCGAGATGTGCTTCAGCCGCGAGGGTCGGCGCTGGGAACGGCCACTGCGCGGCGGCTTCATCCCACGCGACCCCGTGCCGCAACCGGGCTGCATGAGTGCCTACGCCACCAACCACCTTCTGCCGGTCGCCGACGAGCGCTGGTTGCTGCTGTACCGCGCCGGTAATCAGCTTCATAACGGCCAGATGGGGCCTGGGGTGACCGCCGAACCCTGGTACGGCGTCATGGGCGCCTCCTGGCCGCGCGGACGCTTCGCCGGTTTGGCGACCGCGCCGAATCTGCTGGGCCGACTGCTGCTTAAGCCCTTCATCCAGACCGGAACCGAGATTGCCCTCAACGCCGATATCCGTGGGTGGGTCAAGGCGGAACTCCGTGATCCCCTCGGGAAGGCCATCGACGGCTACGCCTTGCAGGACTGCCAGCCGCTGCGCGGCGACGGGAACCGCCTGGCGCTGCGCTGGGGCGCGGCGGGGGCGACCTCCGAGCGCTTCCGCTATGACGCCGTACAGCTCTACTTGCAGTGCTCCGCGGCGGTGGTCTACGGGGTCTGTATCTGAGTCACCGTCGGTAGTCGAGTTCAAACCCGGAAGGCAGACCATGAGCGAGACGCTGACGCTGAGTTTGGTGCAGATGGCCTCGACTGCGGACTGGGACCGTAATGTCCGCAGTGTTCGTGCCCGCCTGGCTGAGGCTGCGGGCCACTGCGACCTGGCGGTGTTTCCGGAGAACGTCCTCTGCCTCGGGCGCGGCGCGACCGTGTTGGCGCAGGCGCGGGCCATCTGCGATCTGTACGCCGAACTGGGCGGTCTCTGCCGCGAAGCGGGGGTTGCGGCGGTCTTCGGGGGGGTCCCGGTGGCGGAGAGTGGCAAGGCCATGAACAGCAGTCTGGCCTTCGCTGCCGACGGAGCCCTCTTGGCGCGCTATGACAAGATGCATCTCTTCCAGTTCAACCTGGGACAGCCCGGTAGCATCGACGAAACCACGACCTACGGCTACGGGCCGTTCCCTGTAGCCTTCGAATTCCGGGATTGGCGAATCGCGCTCAGCATCTGTTACGATCTACGCTTCCCTGAACTGTACCGCTCGCTGGGGACGTTCGACCTGCTGTTGTGCACCGCCGCCTTCACGCGGCAGACGGGTCAGGCCCACTGGGAGGTACTGCTGCGCGCGCGAGCCGTGGAGAACCTCTGCTACGCGGCTGGCGTGGGTCAGTGCGCCGCCAACCCGGAGACCGGGACCGAGCTGTTTGGGCATTCCCTGGCGGTGGAACCGTGGGGCGAAGTGATGGGTCGGCTCGAGGCGCCGGAACCCGGCACGCTGACCATGACCTGCCGCAAGGCACGTCTCGAGGCGGTGCGGGCAACGCTGCCGGCACTGGACCACCGCCGCGTCAGGATGGAGTCGGCCCCGCTCTGAACCCGGGCCCAGGCGGCCCCAGGAAGGAAACCCCCGCCGGTGAAGCGCTTCGCCCAAACCCTCGTGCAGCCGCCCTGGAACGGCCGAACCCTGGCAGACATGCTGACGGAGCGCTTCTCCTACCACGGACGGCAGAAGTGGGAGCGCCTGGTCTTGCAGGGCGCTGTCCTGGTGAACGGCCAGCCGAGCCAGCCCGAGTGGGTCTTGCAGACGGGCGACACCGTCGAGTACGTGGTGCCGCAGCTCGACGAGCCGCCGGTTGCCACCGCCTACCGCGTCCTGCTCGACGACGGGGCTGTGCTGGCCATCGACAAGCCGGCAGACTTGCCCTGCCATCCGGCGGGCCGTTTCTTTCAGCACACCCTGTGGGCCTTCCTGCGCCGGGACCTGGGACTGTCCGAAGTGCATTTTGTCAACCGCCTCGATCGCGAGACCTCAGGCATCGTGCTGCTGGCTCGGGACGCGCTGGCCGCCCGCAAGCTCGGCCAGCCCTCGCGGCGCAAGAGCATGGTCAAGGAGTACCTGGCCGTGGTCGAGGGAGACCTCGCAGAGCCAATCCACGCCCACGGCTGGATGGAGGATGACCCGGCCAGCGTGCTGCGCAAGAAGCGACGCTTTGTAGCCGCCGCCCCGGGAGCCGCGCCGCCGGAGGGCGCGGACCTGGCGGAGACGTGGTTCGAACCCGTGCGCAACCTCGGCGACCTGACCCTGGTCCGGGCGCGCTTGGGAACCGGCCGCATGCATCAGATCCGCGCCACTCTGTTCGCGCTCGGATTTCCCCTCGTTGGAGACAAGGTCTACGGGCGCGATGAGACCCTCTACCTGCGCTTCATCGACAAGACGCTGTCCGAGGCGGACCGGCAGCTCCTCCGGCTGGACCGCCAAGCCCTGCATGCCTGGCGCCTGCGCTTTACCCATCCTCTGACCGACGCCGTCATCGACCTCGAGTCGCCCCTGCCCCCCGACCTGGCGCGGCTGACTGAAGAGATGAGATGAGGGCGAAGGGGGAAGCCAACCAACGGCTTCAGCAGACGGACTACCGCCCCCAGTCGGCAGGGCCATTCGATTCTACTATGCTCGACTCGTAACTACTCAGGTTACAAATCAGGTGCATTTCCCTGCCCCAACGGGGCTGTGGCTCAGAGCCCAGGGTTTCGGCCAGCCGACCCGACGGTCGGCGCTCCCAGGATCTGGAGCGGCCGCGGCCCGCGGCCAGCCGACCCGACGGTCGGCGCTCCCAGGATCTGGAGCGGCCGCGGCTCGCGGCCAGCCGACCCGACGGTCGGCGCTCCCAGGGGGTAACTACTCAGGATGCAAATCAGGTGCATTTCCCTGCCCCCACGGGGTTGCGTCTTGGCACCCTGAGCCAACCCCGTTGGGATAGACTGGGTTGGCTGCCTTGCTCACCCAGGGTAGGCCGACACCGCGGCCGACCCTGGGCTTGGGTACACGGCCCCGTTGGGGCAGGATACGCAGTGGAGCCCGCCGCGGCGGTGGGCCGGTTGAGGAAGAACCTCTCGCCCTGGTTCAAGGGAGCCCCAGGGCCTGCCTAGCCGAAGAGGATCAATCCCCACACCACGAGCGCCAGCGCGATGGCCACGCCGACCGCCGCGGAGCCGAGGTCTTTGGCCTGCCGGGAGAGTTCATGGCGCTCCAGCCCGATGCGGTCCACCGTCCGCTCGACGGCGGCATTCAGCAACTCGACCACCAGCACCAGCAGCCAACTGCCGATCAGCAGCGCCCGTTCCACCGAGCTGGTCCCGAGCAGCACCGCGCCGGGGATGACGATCAGCACCAGGCAGAGCGCCTCCTCCTGGAAGGGCCGCTCGGTCCGCAGCGCGTGCCCGAGCCCGGCGAGGGTGTAGCGCGTGGCCAGCGCCAGCCGCGTGAGCCGGCCGGTCAGAAATCGGGCCGGCTTCATGCCTGGTCCTCCGCCCGGCTGGGAGCAGGCCAGGACTCGTCCAACCGGTAACCGGTGCCGTGGAACGTCGCCACCAGGGTCCCCTGATCATCGGTGATCCGCACCGAGTAGGTCGCAATGCGGCGCGAGCAGGAGACCTCGACCGCCTCGGCAAACAGGGTGCCCTCACGGGCCGGCTTGAGCCAGTTGATGCTGGCGTTGAGCCCCGTCGCCTTCACCCCGTGCGAGTTGACCGCCACCGCAAAAACCAGATCCGCCAGGGTGAACAGGGCCCCGCCCTGGACCGTCCCCAGGCCATTGAGATGATGCGGCTGCACCACCAGCTTGGCGCGGGCCTGGCCGTTGCCGCCTTCCAGGATCTCGATGCCCACGTGAGCCGCGAAACGGTCCAGGCGGAAGATCTCCCGCAGCGCTGCTGTATCCATCGTGCCTCCGCGGTCGGATCGGTTCAGTCGGGCTGTCGGATCATGACATTACGCACGTCGAAGGAGCCCACCTCGGCGCGCAAGAGCAACGCCCCAGAACCCAGCGCGGCGAGGTCGGGGTGATCCCGCAGGTCGCAGAGCAACGTCTGCTTGTTGTTGATGACCACCGCCAGGGCCGTGCCTTTCAGCGTAGCCACCAGCCAGTTCCAGCGGCTGCCACCGATGTCGCCATCGGCCACCGGAACCACGCGACCGGCCAGCCCACCGGTGGAGGCCGTATCGCGCGGCTCCCAGCGGTCATCGAACAGCGGTATCTCAATGCCATGACCGGCAGCGTCGGCCCACAGCACCAGCGCCGCCCGGCCCCGCGATCCCAGGCGGAACTCGAAGCGCACGAGCAGGTCCGCAAACCGCCGCCGCGTCCGCAGGGCGCCGGGGCCGTCGTAGCCGCCCCGCAGGATGCCGCCGGCAACCGTCCAGGCCGCCGTCGGCAGGCTCTGCCAACGCCTGAGGCTACGCCCGTCGAACAGCAGCTCAAAGCCCTGCTTTTCCTCTTCCTCACTCAGGAACGCGGGCCAGTCGGGAATGCGCAGTTCGCGCTTTTCGAGCATGGTGAGCAGAGCACTGTCAGCGGTCTTCAGCGGCAGCACCACCCGCGCCCGTCGGCGCGAGGATTCGTAGGTGCCGAAGATCAGTTGCGATGTGCGCAAAGCATTGCGGCTGCAGAGGATGGACTCGCGGCCTTCGAGGACGCAGCCAATCGAGTCCAGCAGGTGCAGGGTGGTGTCGTCGCCAGGCACCCGGTCGGCCGACACGGGCACGCGCTCCCAGGCCTGCCCCTCGCGCAGGAGCATCACCTTGCCATGGTCCACATCCATCATACCCTTCGAGCCGAGCGCGCGGATGGTCACCGGCGCCGCGGTGCCTTGCCCGGTGGTCAGCAGGCCGGTGACCTGGTTGGGCCACTTCACGTAGGTGAGTCCGGCCGTCTCCATGCGCGCCCCGAACACGCGCAGATCGTCCACACAACCGATCTGACCCAGGACCCAGTCGGGGTCCAGGTCGTGGTTGTAAAAGAGCATCATATCGAACCAATGCGTGCCCCAATCGAGCAGGTTCGGACAGTCCATCTCCAGGCGCTGCAACGTGCCGATGGCGCCCTCATCGAGCAGCTGACGCGCCTTCGCGAAGTGGGGTCCGAAGCGGCGCTGGTGACAGAAGGTCAGCGGCACCCCGGCGGCCAGACAGGCCTCGTGCATGCGCACCGCCTCGCCGTAGGTCGGCGCCATCGGCTTCTCGGCGTTGATCAGACGCGGCCGCGTGGGGGCCTCCAGACAGGCCAGCACCGCTTCGCAATGCAGCTCCGGCCATAGGCACATGGAGACGATGTCCAGCCGCTCCCGGGCCAGCATCTCCCGGTAGTCGGTGTAGACCTGCTCGACGCCGTAGTCCCGGGCCATGCGCTCGGCGGCCGGCCGGTGCGTGTCGGCGCACGCCGCCAGCACCACCTTATCAGACTGGTGATAGCCCAAGGCGTGACTCTGCCCGCGCCCGCCACAGCCAATCACCCCAACTCTAAGTTTGCCCATGGAGACTCCTCGCTCGCTGCGACTCACGCCACCCCGCTGGCGGCCAGCACACCACGCCCGCCCAACGTAACCCCGCCCGAAGTCGCTGCAACCCGCGGCGCTGGGCCGCCACCGCCGCGCCTGAGGCCAGGCGCTGCTCCTATGGAGAGGCGGTGGGCTCTGAGCCACAGCCCCGTTGGGGCAGGGAAACGCACCTGAGGGAGTTGGCATCGGTCAATGCCGGGCACTCAGATACCACCGGCCGAGCCGGTGGCTTGACACCGCTTCCGCAGTCCAAGGAGTCCCGTCGTTGCCGGGACTCGGTACCCTACCGCGTCGGCCGCCAGGCCAAGCTGTCGTACCAGGCCATGGCGTCCAGCTCCCCGGCGGTGGAGGCGCCGCGGGGGCCGAGCCCGCGAAGGGGTCCGGCAGCAGCACGCAGGCACAGCGCGCATCGGGGTTTTCCGCGAACTCCGCATCCATCGTGGCAACGGCAACGGCGCACATGCTGGAACCCTTTTCCCCTTGGCATCCCGGTCCGACGTCTCGGAACCCCACCGAACGCAGACATGGTAACCGGCTGGCCGGCGCGGCACAACTGCGCCCTGATCCTTGCCAGGGCTTCGAGAAACTGGGCTGGGCGGCGCAACACCCCGTGGTCTGTCTGCCGCATCGGGTTGCGCGAGAACACACGCTGTCAGGCATGGCACAGGCGCCAAGCCAAAGCGGTGTCACGGTCGCCGTCGGCGACCTTGCCACACGCGCTCCACCTGGCCGACGCGGGATATGGACTGCGTACGGCAGAGGGCCGCGGACGCGGCTCGCGGCCCGCGCCTGAGGCCAGGCGCATCTCCACGGACCGGGACTTTTGGAGATGCGGTGGGCTCCACCGCCGCGCCTGAGACCAGGCGCATCTCCACGGACCGGGAATTCTGGAGATGCGGTGGGCTCCACCGCCCGCGCCTGAGGCCAGGCGCATCTCCACGGACCGGGGATTCTGGAGATGCGGTGGGCTCCACCGCCGCGCCTGAGGCCAGGCGCATCACCACGGGAATGGAGCGGCCGCGGCTCGCGGCCAGCGCCTGAGGCCAGGCGCCTCTCCACGGGAATGGAGCGGC
>CAILKC010000012.1 GCA_903834675.1 uncultured Victivallales bacterium
ATCTGGGGTATGCCCGGTACCCAGGGCGCTGCCCTGGGCTGAGGGATGGCGCCCCTTCGGGGCTGAAGAAGCAGAGGCGAACCCGCGACTTCCGCGGCTGGGGGTACCGCCGCGAAACCGTAGCGGTGGGATGGCGGATCGAGATTGAAATCGGGATCGAATCGACGGGGGGGACTCGGACACTCGTCTCTCGACCCACCACGGCGGGTAGGCCCTCGACCTTCTGCGGTGCTCATCCAAGCAAACGCCCGACGGAGCAGACTTGCGCTGCTCACAGCCTCTGACGGTTTACGGGAGGGCGGCAACGCAGTACATTTCCGCTGGCGCTGCTGAGCCTGCTGTCGGGCAGGGTTCCGGCGCTCCAACCCGGGGATTCGCGGTCCTGAGGTGATGTCGCATGCCCAAATACCTGCGTATCGTGGCCGGCAAACTGGCAGAGTGCGAGGCGAAGGAAAGCTCGGTACAGATTCACGTCAACCCGGGCAATGACGAGCGCAGCGAGCTGGTGACGCGGTTCGGCTTGGACGAACACACGCTGGCCTCAGCGCTGGATCCGGACGAGGTGGCGCGCGTCGAGCTGGAGCCCGAACACCTGGCGGTCATTCTCAAGCGCCCCAAGGGCTATGCCTGCCCCGAGCAACTGATCTTCAAGGTCAACTCCATGGGGCTGTTCTTGTTCCGCGACCGCGTGATCGCCATCATGTGTGAGGATGTGCCCCTGTACGACGGTCGGCCCCTCGCCAACCTGCAGAGTTTGCAGGAACTGGTGCTGAAGGTCCTGTCCCGCACCGTGCAGCATTTCACCGGCCACCTGCGGGTGATCAACAGCATGGCAACGGAGATTGAGCAGCGCATCGAGCAGAGCGTGGAGAACACGTCTTTGCTGCAGTTGTTCGCCCTGGAAAAGAGCTTGGTGTACTACGTCAACGCCATCCACTCCAACGGCGCCGTCATCGAGCGGCTGAAGAACAACGCCAACAATCCCGCCACGGTCGGTTTCCATCCCCAGGATGTCGAGTTCATCGACGATCTGCTCATCGAGAACCGCCAGTGCTACGAGCAGGCGATGATCTACTCGAACATCCTGGCCGGGCTCATGGACGCGCGGGCGTCCATCATCAGTAACAACCTGAACGTGATGATGAAGAACCTCAACGCGCTGGTGATAGCGGTGGCGGTGCCGAGCTTCTTCGCCGGGGTGGGCGGCATGTCGGAGTTCTCCGCCATGATCGGCTTCGATCCCCACTGGAGGCTGGGCTATGCGCTGTTCGTCCTGGTGATGGCGCTGCTGGGGGTGGCCACCTTCTTTCTCATCCGCCGGCTGGAGCGAGTCCTGCGTTAGTTCCCCGGTTCAGGCACGAAAGCCAGGTTGTCGAGGTAGAAGACCCCTGGCGCTTCGGCCGCCCCCATGAAGACGATGCAGTTGAGGGCCAGGAACTTGGGCGAGCAGGCGAGGGCCTTGAAGAGCTGCGGCGCAGCTCCGGGGAGGGTCAAGGTCAGGTCGTAGGTGCCGTTGGCCCGGTCTCCCAGAGCGCAGACGATCTCCAGGTGCAGCCATTGGCCGGCTGGGAGTTGCAGCAGTTTCTGCGCGTTGGCCGACAGCCAGCCGTCGGCGGTGGTGGTCAGGTTGGGTCCCATGTTGAAGACATAGGGATCGTCGCGCCAGTCGAGGGCCAGCATACCGCCCTTCTCCCAACGCAGGTCGAAGCTCATCCGCAGGGTGCCCTGCTCCAGCTCCAGCGGGTAGGTCAGATAGGGGAAGAAGCTCTGTTCGGTGCCGGCGGCATCGGTGAACTTGAGGCTGCGTTTGCTGCCGGCGGCGGCGGTCTCATCCGTGACGGCGGCGGTGGCGTCGCCCTTGTTGCCGACGTGGGCGCCCGTCTCACTCGCGCCGACCGGCGCCTCCTCGTAGGTGCGCAGGGCGGGCTGCGCCGGGGCGGCCGCGGCGGTCGGAGCGTAGGAGGTGGCGTCGCGGAGGACCTTGGCTTCGCGGCGGGGCCAGGTGCGGCGCTCGGGACTGGCATAGACGCCGACAGAGCTGAGGTCGATGGCTTGGAAGCCCAGGCCAAAGGCGGGTGAGGTGGGCTTGAGGCGGTAATCACGCCGCGCCGGGTTGGCGAATTGCGGGTCAGCGACGAGGCTGCCCTGGTCCTGACCGAGCTTCAGCCAGCCGGTCCAGGAATCGCGTCGTGGCAGGCCGGCGACTCCGGCGACCCGCGGCGCGTCGCCGACGGCCCAAACCAGGTTGTTATCGAAGGCGTAGGCCTCACGGTCGGCCTTGCGCGCGGTGTAGATGTTACTGGTCCGGCCGGGCGCGGCGAAGATATTGCGGGCGACCTGGTTACCGGTCGTTTGGTACTTAGTCCAGACGCTGAGGTAGGCCTGGTTTTCCTGACCGTCCACGCAGACGTTGTTGGCGAAGATATTCTCCATGCCGCCGTTGACCATATAGGCGCCCAGAACGGTGTTGTAGACGACATTGTCGTGGACCTGCCAGCCGCTGGAGTGGGTGTCGAGATAGATGCCCCAGGAGAACTGCGGCGTGCGGAGCTGCCCCAGCGCGTCGGTGCCCCAGCCGCCGGAGTCATGGATGAGGTTGTGGTGGATGGAGTTGCTCCAGTTCCACTGGCGGTTGCGGGTCATCTGTTCTTCCATGGGCAGGCCCCAGTCAAGCGCCGTGGCGGCCTCGATGATACTGGTGTCCTGCGTCACCAGATTCGCATGGTGGCCATAGTTGTAGGCGATCTCGCACTCGCCGCCGACGTCCATGCCGATGGCATAGCGCGGGGTGTCGTGGATCAGGTTGCGGGTGACCTTGCAGCGCATGACCCGGTGCATGTAGACGCCGCCGCAGCGGTTGTGGATGCGCCCCCAGCCGATGTCCCATATGTAGTTGTTGTCGATGACATGGTCGGTGACGCGCTCGTGGTCCTTGCTGCTGCCGATGACGCTGACGCCGTCGCCCTGGGTGGCCGTGATGTCGCAGCCCACCACGCGGCAGGCGTGAGTATCGTCGCCGAGGTAGACGCCGACCTCGGCATTGCGGAGATCGCACCCCGTCACCGCCAGCCGCCGCGCGCCACTCGCCTCGATGGCACGGCCGCGGCAGTCCCGGAGCGCCAGGCGGTCCAGGCCGATGTCATCTACCCAGGCCGCGCTCGCCGCGTCACCCTTCAGCACAAAGACCGACGCCAGCACCGGGACCACGACCTGATCACGCCCGTCAGGGTCGCCTGCCGGGGGCCAGAAATAGAGCACCCGCTGCTCGGGGTCAACGCACCATTCCCCGGGCGCATCGAGTTCCTCGAGGAGGCCGCAGAGGAAGAACGGATTGCCCTGCGAGAGCACGTAGACGCCGCGCTCGGCCACGATGGTGCGCTTGCCTGGGTCTACGGCGCGCACCGGGCAGTACTGGGTCTCGTAGTTGAGTGAATCGTGGAACTGGATCCAGGCGCGCTCGGGATGAGCCCAGGTCTCCGGCCGCAGCGCCCCCTCGGGATAGACGAAGGTCGTCTTGGTGTTCGCCTCGGCCACGGCGGCGTTCTGCAGGAAGCCGCCGGTGCGCGGCTGCCGCGGGTCGGCGTTAGGGACGCGAGCCCAGGTCATGGAGCGACCGCGGTAGTAGAGTTCCCGGAAGCCGAGATCGGGCACGGCGTCCGCTGGCAGCGGCGCCTGCAAAATGCGGCCTTTCCAGGGCGACCAGCCGGTGATACGGCGCCCGCCGCTGAGCACGACATCGTTATCGGGGCTGCCCTGGATGATGAGGCCTGAGTCGGCCGACCCCAGCTCGATGCTGCGCTCGAGGCGGTAGTCGCCGGGAGCCAGCGCGATGCGGACGCGGGACCCGCCTGGCTGGCGCAAGGCCCGGGCCGCTTCTACGGCCTTCGACACCGACGCCAGCGGCCCGTCATCGTGGGCCCGCGTCGGCGTGGGGAACGCTCCTGACCAGGTGTCCTGACCCTGCGGTGAGACGTACACGGTCGGCCCCGTCGGCGCCGGTGGAGTCGCGCAGCCACCCGCCAGCAGGGCGCACGCAGCCGCGACCAGCACTCGGTTCAGTCTGTCCATGGTGGTCTCCTTGGGGTGTCTGGAGTTCGGCGGGTCCTGTGTCCATCAACATAGCTCCCGGCGCCAGGCTCGCGACCGGCTCAGCCGAGGGGCCTGAAAGCCAGCGCCGCGGCGCGCACCAGTTCCACCCAGCGCCCGAAGCGTTGCGGCTGGTCGTGGGTGGTGTAGACGTCGCGCTGGATGATCTCCAGGCTACAGCCACGAGCGCAGTCAACCGTCTTGGCCAAGTGGTCACGCACCGCGCCTTCATCATACACCGGCGGCATGAACAGGGTCGGGCGTGGCTTCCGCGAGTAGGCAATGCCACGCTGCCGGCAGAAGGGGCCGACGAGCTCTTCATTCGCCCAGGGTGACACCGACAGGCGCGCCAGGTTCTTCACCTCCGCCAGACAGTCGAGAATCGGATCCACTGCTTCGCAGCAGCCGTAGTACACCCGGCCAAAACGCGCCGCGATGGCCTTCAGGTAGGGATGGACGAACTCGCGGTACTGGGCCGGGCCGATGCCGGCGGATTCCTGTGACTCGCTCAGGCCCCAGCGGTCGGCGCAACGCACCTTACCGGTGAAGTCCGTCGCCGGCAGTTTGCGGGTAAAGCCCATGGAGCCGGCGCCCACGTAGTCGCCCTCGTGATTCAGCGGCCACATACCCTCGGCGTCGGCCCAGTCGAGGAAGGCGAGCTGGTCATCGCGGACGAAGGCCATGAGGCGGTGCAGCCCGGCCGGGTTGTCGTACATCAGCATCATGAAGTTATCCAGCCCCACAAAGCTCAAGACCGTGCTGGTGACCGGCACCCCGAGTTGCCACGGCCCGCACCGCCGACGCACGGGCAGGATACCCTCAAAGATGGCCTCGAGCCGGTCCTGGGTACGCGCCTCGGCCTCGCGGTCCCAACGGAAAGTGCGGTGCCGCAGCCGGGCAAAGTCCGCCTCGTCGAGAGTTCGCAGAGGCGGCTGGTAGTTGAACGCCAGGGGGTCGGCTCCGGCCTCGCGGTGTTCGCCCGCGGGCAAGCCAAAGCCGGTGCTGTGGACGACCGGAGCGTACTCCACAAAGGGCGACACGACGTGGTCGTCGCGCACCACCTCCGTCTCGAAACGACGCATGCGGAACTGGGCCTCGAGTTGTCGGGCCCACGGGTCGGTACACTGCAGTTCGCGCGCCTCGACCGGCTGGCGCTGCTTGTCGCCGGTGAGGTAGGACATCTCGGCCAGGACCATCACCCGGCGCTCCGGCGCGCCCTCGTCATGCCGATACCAGGCGCGAATCTTCTCCTGGTTAGCGGGGCTGGCGGCGGCGCCTGCCGCCCACTCTCCGAGGGTACGCAGCGTCTGCACGTCCTGCGCGTTCAAACCAGTGGGGTCGCTCATGATCTCCCTCCTGTACGGTGTGCTTGCTCGCCAACCTAGCACGGTTGCTCAGCGCACTCCAGTCCACGCCGGGCGTGCGCGGGCGCAAATCAGCTCCGTAGGGCTTCGCTTGTATGAGAACCGCTTCCATGTGCTCGAGCCCCGAAGGGGCGCAATAGCCACCCGCCTCAATCCCACACGTAGCGTTCGTCGTGGGCTATCTGATAGCGCTCCAGAAAGACGCTGGATACCCGGAACCAGGCAGGGGATTCGATCCTTGGTGCTGAAGATCAGA
>CAILKC010000013.1 GCA_903834675.1 uncultured Victivallales bacterium
AGGGATGGCGCCCCTTCGGGGCTGAAGAGGCAGAGGCGAACCCGCGACTTCCGCGGCTGGTGGTGCCGCCGCGAAACCGTAGCGGTGGGATGGCGGATCGAGATTGAAATTGGGATCGAATTGACGGGGGGGGACTCGGACACTTGTCTCTCGACCCACCACGGCGGGCAGGCCCTCGACCCTCTGCGGTTCTCAGACAAGCGAACCCCTACGGAACTGACCTGCGCCCCCTGGGCTGACGGATTGTGCCCGTTCGGGGCGGCCGACGCGGGGCTCACTTCTACGAGACCAGATACGCGGTCAGTACCCGAACGCAGTTCTGCATGGCGCCCAGATGTCCCATCTCGAACCCATGCGTGTTCTGGGTTGGGAAGGCGATGCAGGCCCCCCGGCCGATCGCACCCCAGCGCTTGGCCACCGCGGCATCGCTGCCGAAGCTGCGCACACACTGCGACTGCATGGCGATACCGCACGAATCCGCGGTCTGCGCCAGGGCGCGGGTCAGGTTCAGGTCGTAGTGGTACAGTGCGTCCTTGTACATCAGCACCGGCCGGGCGTCAAAGGCGACCGGATACTCCTCGGCAATGGGCGCGATCTCGATGGCGATCAGGTCGTCGACTGGGCGCGAGTAGCTCAGGTAAAGCGCGCCGGAACAGCCAGACTCTTCGCAGCAGGTGAAGGCGAGCACAGTGTCATGCCGCGGCGGCTGTCGCAGCAATGCATCGAGTACCAGGAGCTGGATGGCGACGCCGGCTTTGTCATCGAGCGCATAGCCGCAGAGCGTCTCAGGGCCCAGCCGCAGGGGGGCTTTGCGGCGACGGCCGACCACGCCGCGGTCGCCGATGTGTACCCCCCGTTCGGCCAGTTCCGCGCCGCTGCAGCCGCAGTCGATGTAGACCACATCCCACTCCGGCAGCCGACGGGTGGCCGCATCCGTCCGGGCGCTCAGCGCCGACGAGTGGGTCGAGCCCATGCAGAGCACGCCTTCGACCACCCCGCTGGCCGTGACAATATCGAAGGGACCCTCGCCGTACTTCTGCGGGCGGCAGCCGCCGAGGGGCTCCACCCAGATCTTTCCATCCGCATCGATGCGGCGTACGGCCACCGCCAATTCGTCCTTATGGGCCGCCAGGGCGGTCACCGGTCCCGGTTCCCGGCCAGGTAAGCTTACCACGAGGTTACCGTGCCGATCCATTTCCGGCGTCACTCCGGCCGCCTGTAGCTTTGCCTGGAGCCAGGCATCGATCTCTGCTTCGGCGCCGGTCGGCGCATGGGTCAGCAGCAACTCGCCCAGCAGCTCGCACAAGGCCTCATGCATCATCCCGCCCGCCTTTCTGCCCTGGCCTGAAAACCAGGGTTCGCCTGTCGGTAGTTCGTCCGGACCGCTCCTGGAAGCCAGGATTGTGATATCCCGGCCGCGGCTTACGGAGACGCCGCGTTCCACCGCGTCAGCCGCGCAGAACATAGTCTCCCGGAGGCCAAGCCGCCGTCAGCGCTGCCCGCGAGAACGCAGGGCTGTTCTGAGAAAGCGCTTTCAGCGTTGGGAGCGAGGCCGCAGTCGGCGGGTCCGCCGCGCGCCTCTGATTCCGTCCGAGTCCGCGGCCGCGGACTCGGACGCCTGGAGGGCGCTCCTGTGCGAGCGCCGCGGCGGCCACGCAGGGCCGCCCTCCAACGGGTCGGCCCGTTCCGGCCGACCCGGAATGACCCACGCAGCGGTCGCAGAACGTGACTCCACCGCCAGCGTGCCCGTTATCTTGAAACCGCCCTGGCGGGGCTGATGGCGGCGTTGCCAACCCGGTCATGCCCACTATATTGTCTGATAAGATCGGCTGCCGGGTCCATGCGTGGTGGTCGTCGGCCGCTGGCGAGTTCCTTGCCGGGGCGGCGTTTCGGTGCCGACTTTGTCAGTGAGGATCCAGGCTTGAGCACACAGCGGTCTCCTGAGCAGCTCGAGATGGCCTTTGAAGCCGACCAGCGCCTGGCTCTTCGCCTGCGCGAAGGGTCCTTCCAGATTCTCATTGAGCTGAATACGCCCGCCAGCGCGCAGCCTTTCGACTCGGCGATGGCTCTGAGCACGGCGTTGGCGGCGCGGGTAGCGAAGTGTGACGCTGTGGCGGCCATCGCGGTGACGGACCGCCTGCAGGGTGAGGACTGCCACGACCCGGTGGCGACGGCCGCGGCCATGAAGGCGGCCTCGGGGAAGCCGGTGTTGATGCATCTTTCCGGCAAGGGTTCCAGCCCCGACCGCATCCGGGCGGTTCTGGCCGAGGCTCGTGGCAAGGGCATCCGCAATGTCTTGGCGGTGACGGGCGACCGTTCGGACCGGCATCCGGTCCGGCGCGGTTCCGGGCGACCGCTGGCCTACCCGGGCGGCTACCTCGACAGCCTGGAGATCCTCGCACTGGCCAGCCAGGCCGACCCCGGCTTCTTTGTGGGCGCCGCGGTCAACCCCTTCAAGTACAATCCGGCGGATAGCTACCTGCAGTATTTCAAGATGATCCGCAAGCTGGCCAGTGGGGCGAGTTTCATCGTTACCCACGCGGGCTGGGACATGAAGAAGTTGCAGGAGTTGCAGTGGTTTCTGGCCATGCGGCAGATGAGTTCGGCGGTCATTGCGCGTCTGCTGTTGCTGTCTTCGGAGGACATTCGTAAGCTCGAGCGTCAGGCGTTTCCCGGCGTGCATGTGCCGCGCGAGTTCACGGCGCTGCTGCAGCGGGAGTCCGACATCAGTGCGACGCAGTCGTTGGCGGCGCAATTGCCGCGCATCGGTCTGCAAGCGGCCGGCTGTCGGCTGATGGGGTACAGCGGCGTGCAGATTGCCGGGATCCGGGATCAGGGGACGCTGGACATGGTTCTTGCCAGCATCGCGGAGGCCCTGCGCGTTCATACCGACTACGACGCCTGGCTGAGGGCTTGGCAGGACTACCATGGCAACCTGTCGTTTGAGCCGATTTCCGGGGCTTACTACATGTTTTGCGACCTGCTGCGGGCCGGGGTGACCGCCGCCGCGAGGGAGGCGCCACGGTTGACGGACTGGGCCTTCCCACGGGCGACCGTACGGGACCGGCTGCGTGCGGCGGTTTTGCCGTGGGTGCTGTCGGAGCGCTCGCCGGAGTGGGGCTCAACCCTGTATCGGGCCGCCTTTCGCGGCGGGGATGCTTTGCCGGGCAGTCGGCTGCGGGCCTGTTTCTACCTGGACCGCAGGGGCTGCCCGAAACAGCTGGTGCATGGGGCCTGCGGCGGGTCGACTCCAGACGGTCTGTGCGAGTTCGAGCAGGCGCCGTGCTTTTTTCACAGGGTTTTAGCCCTGGCCGACTCTCGGCGCGAACTCGACCGGCTGGAGGAAGCGGTTGCCGATGACTGAGGACGCCTTTCTGGCCAGGCTTTTTGCGCGGATTCCGGTGTCGTCCAAGGGTCTGGCGATCCCACCTGGAGACGATTGCGCCGCGCTCGACCTGGGCGACGGCCGCTGGTGGCTGATCGCCGTAGACCAGGTGGTCGGCGACCGTCACTATGTTCAGTCTGGCCCCGCCGCGACCCCGCCGGAGCTGGCCGGGCGGAAGGTTCTGGCGCGCAATCTGAGCGACATTGCCGCCATGGGCGGAGTGCCGACCTACTGCCTGGTCGCGGGGGCATTTGGCCCTAGCTGCAGCGCCGACTGGTTGCAGCGCTTCTACGGGGGAATCCTGGATCTGGCGGGGCGTTTTCAGGTGGCCATGATCGGCGGTGATCTGGCGCGGGCGCCGACGGACACGGTGGTGTCGCTGACCATCCTGGGCGAGATTGAGGCGGGCAAGGCGGTGCGCCGCGCTGGGGCGCTGGCCGGAGACGAGTTCTGGGTGACCGGGGTGTTTGGCGATTCCTTTTCCAGCGGGCACCACCTGACCTTTGAGCCGCGTTGTGCGGAGGGCGCCTGGCTGGCGCGCCAGGGCTACGCCCACGCCATGATGGATGTCAGCGACGGTCTGCTCCTGGACGCGACCCGGATGAGCCGGGCCTCGGGAGTACGCCTGCTCCTGGATGTGGCCGCGGTTCCCCGCCGCGCGATCACAACCAGCCTGAAAGGCGCTCTGGAGGATGGCGAGGACTACGAACTGATCGTGGCGGTGCCGGCCGGGTTGGCGCCGGCCTTGGCCCGCGACTGGCCGTTTTCGACCCCAATCCGCCCTGTTGGCGTGTTCGCCGTCGGCGCGCCCGGGGTCTGGGACCTGGAGGGGAAGGCATTGGGAGAGGGCGGTTACGACCATTTTGCCTGTGAGTCGGGCGGGGGGCGCGCATGAGGCCCGGACTGCGTGTCCTGAGCCGGTCGGAAGAAGCGACTCTGCGCCTGGGCCAGGCTTTGGCCGGCGGACTGAGGCCGGGTGTCGTGCTGGCGCTTCATGGCGATCTGGGGACAGGCAAGACCGTGCTGACTCGGGGCCTGGCGCGCGGGCTGGGCATTGTCGAGCCGGTCACCAGTCCGACCTTCAGTGTGGTGCAGGAGTATCCGCGAGCGGACGGGACCTTCCTCTTTCATCTCGATCTTTACCGCATCAGCGGTGAGGCGGCGGCCCTGGCTTTCGGTATCGAGGAGTACCTGTTTGCGCTGGATGGGGTCACCGTGGTCGAGTGGCCGGAGCGTATCGCGGGGCTTCTGGGGTTTCCTGGCGGGCTGCGGCGGACTCTGCGGGTTTACCTATCACACGAGGCCGACGGCGTTCGTTGCATCGAACTGCCGACGGACCTGGCGGCGTGTGCGCGCGACCTGGCGGGCTGCACGACGGGCTTGGCGTTGCGGGAGGATGAGGTGGACGGCAGATGATTACGGCGGCCTTGGACACATCTTACGGCGCTAGCCTGGCGATCTCCAGGGACGGGCGTCTCGTTTATCAGGGAACCCTTCCCGGTGGCCAGCGCGAGGCGGACCGGGATCTGGTGCCATGGGTGCAGGCGGGTCTGGCGAAGGCAGAGGTCGAGCCGGGCGCGGTGCGGGGCTGGGTCGTGGGGCTTGGGCCTGGCAGTTTTTCGGGGGTCCGTACCGGCATCGCTCTGGCGCGAGGCGTGTGCGCGGTCACGGGCGCCGTTTGCCGCGGGGTTCCGTCGAGTGCGGCTCTGGCGCTGGCTCTGACCGAGCAACTGGCCGCCGACGAGAGTATCGGCGTGCTGCATGACGGGCGCTGCGGGCAGGTGATATTGAGCCGCTATCAGTGGACGGGCGGGGTCTTGCAGGCGGTCGGGGAAGCCTCGGCAGAGACCCCGGCTGACCTCGTCGGGCCAGGGTTGGTTTGCCAGCGCTATGTCACGATCCATGGCGCCATGGTGCTGCCGCTGTTGCCGGAGGCCATCCGGCTGGTGACGACCGCTGTGGCGGCGATAGAGGCGCGTTGCCTGCTGGCGGTTTGCGGGGACGAATGGCCGGTAGCTGGCGCTCTCGCGACGGCCTCCATGGAGCCCGTCTATGTGCGTCCGGCAGTGTTTGTAGCGCCCCGGCCGCCGGTGGGTCTG